>CAZEZD010000010.1:13808-21614 GCA_964516115.1 uncultured Hyphomicrobiales bacterium | reverse complement strand
CCATCAGCTTGTAGAGGTAGCGGGCGACGGCCTCGGTCAGGCCCTGCTTGCCGGGGGCCTTGTCGGCCTCGGCCTTGCGCGTGGCCTCGACGAGGCGGCGGTAGCGCTCGGCATAGGCGGCGTTCTGGTAGCGGGTGAGCTGTTCCACGCGGCGGGCGATGATCTCCTCCAACGAGGAGGACAGCCGCTCGACGCCACTCGGTGCCGTGATCGGGGCGACCAACTTCTCGACAGCCGCGCGGTCGTGGGCGCAGAGACGGCCCCAGCGGAAGGCGGTGATGTTCATCTTCACCGCCTCGCCGTTGAGCTCGATCGCCCGCTCGATGGCCGCGGACGTCAGCGGCAGACCGCCGATCTGCCAAGCGTAGCCGACGAGGAAGAGATTGGTGGCGATCGAATTACCCATGAGGGCGGTGGCGAGGCGCTGGGCGTCGACCAGATGCGTGGTCTCGCGGCTGGCATGGGAGATGATCGCCCGCTTCAGCCGTTCGGAGGGCAAGGAGAAGTTGGCGTCGCGTGTGAACTGGCCCGGCAGGGTCTCCACCGTGTTCACGACCACTTTGGTCGTCGGCTTCATGCCGGCCAGCGACTTCTTCCCGCCGGCGATGACGATGTCGCCCGAAAGGACGAGATCGGCGGAGCCCGCATGAACGCGAATGGAGTGGATGTCCTCCGGCACGCGGGCGATGCGCATGTGGGAGAAGACCTCGCCGCCCTTCTGGGCAAGGCCCGCCATGTCGATGAGGCCGACGCCCTTCTTCTCGAGGTGGCAGGCCATGCCGAGGATGGCGCCGACGGTGACGATGCCCGTGCCGCCGACACCCGCGATCATCACGTTGTAGGTGTGCTCGATGGTCGGGATCACCGGCTCGGGAAGTCCGGAGATGTCGGCCTCCGCCGCCATGGCGCGGCCCTTCTTCGGCTCGGCGCCGTGCACCGTGACGAAGCTCGGGCAGAAGCCCTTCACGCAGGAGAAGTCCTTGTTGCAGGACGACTGGTCGATGGTGCGCTTGCGGCCGAACTCGGTGTCCAGAGGCTGGACCGAGACGCAGTTGGAAACCACGCCACAGTCGCCGCAGCCCTCGCAGACGGCCTCGTTGATGATGACGCGCTTCACCGGGTCGGGGAAGGTGCCGCGCTTGCGGCGGCGGCGCTTCTCGGCGGCGCAGGTCTGGTCGTAGATCAGCACGGAGACGCCCGGAACGCCCGCCAGTTCCCTCTGCACCTGATCGAGGTCGTCGCGGTGGTCGATGCTCGTTCCGGTCGGGAAGGCGATGCCAAGGCCGGCATATTTCGTCGGCTCGTCGGTGACGATGGCGATGCGCTCGACGCCTTCCGCCCGCATCTGCGCGGCGATCGCCGGCATGGTCAGGCCGCCCTCGTGGCGCTGGCCGCCGGTCATGGCGACAGCGTCGTTGAACAGGATCTTGTAGGTGATGTTGACCTTCGCGGCGACGGCGAAGCGGACCGCCAACGAGCCCGAGTGGTTGTAGGTGCCGTCCCCGAGGTTCTGGAACACGTGGCCGCGCTTCGAGAACGGCGCTTCGCCGACCCAGTTGGCGCCCTCGCCGCCCATCTGGGTGAAGCCCTCGGTGTTCCGGTCCATCCACAGCGCCATGTAGTGGCAGCCGATGCCGGCATAGGCGCGCATGCCCTGCGGAACGACGGTCGAGGTGTTGTGCGGGCAGCCCGAGCAGAAATAGGGGATGCGGGTGGCGATGACCGGCGTCGTCTTCAGCACCTCCTGGGCGCTCTTCAGGCGCGCGACATTGGCGGCGACCTGCTCGTGGTGGCCGACATGCTTCAGCACGCGCTCGCCGATGCAGATTGCGACATCGTTGGGGTCGAGGGCGCCGTGGACCGGGAAGAGCCAGTCGCCATTCTCGTCCTTCTTGCCGATGACGATCGGCTGGTGTGCATTGCCGTAGAGCTCTTCGCGGACCTGGACCTCGATGAGCGAGCGCTTCTCCTCCACCACGATGACCAGATCGAGCCCGGTGACGAAGGACCTCAGTTCGGCGGGATCGAGCGGCCAGGGGCAGGCGATCTTGAACAGGCGCAGGCCGAGGTCGTTGGCCTTCACCTCGTCGATGCCGAGCTCGTCGAAGGCCTGGCGGACGTCGAGATAGCTCTTGCCGGTGGTGATGATGCCGATCTTCGGCTGACGGCCGCCCGAGGTGATGATGCGGTTGAGCTTGTTGGCCTTGATGAAGGCGAGGGCGGCGGCGCGCTTGTAGACGTGCAGGCGCATCTCCTGCTCGTGCCGATCGTCGTTCGGACGGATGGAGACGCCGTCGGGCGGCATCTGGAAGTCGTCGTCGCCGGGCAGGATGATCTTCACCCGGTCGACCGAGCCATCGACGACACCGGTCGATTCCACCGTGTCTTTCATGCATTTCAGCGCCGTCCAGACGCCGGCGAAGCGCGACATGGCCCAGCCGTAGAGGCCGTAGTCGAGGATCTCCTGGGCACCGGCCGGATTGAGGATCGGCATCATCACGTCGACGAAGTGGAACTCCGACTGGTGCGCGACGGTGGAGGATTCGGCCGTGTGGTCGTCGCCCATGAGCGCCAGGACGCCGCCATGGGGTGAGGTTCCCGCAAGGTTGGCGTGGCGGAAGACGTCGCCGGAGCGGTCGACGCCCGGGCCCTTGCCGTACCAGACGCCGAAGACGCCATCGAACCTGCCCTCGCCGCGCATCTCGGCCTGCTGGGTGCCCCAGACGGCGGTTGCGGCAAGATCCTCGTTGAGGCCGGGTGTGAAGACGACATCGCTGGCGAGAAGGTTGCGCTGGGCCCTGAAAAAAGCCTGGTCGAGACCGCCGAGCGGAGAGCCGCGATAGCCGGAGACGAAGCCGGCCGTGTTGAGGCCGGCGCGCCGGTCGCGCTCCTTCTGCATCAGGGTGAGGCGCACCAGCGCCTGGACGCCGGTGAGGAAGATGCGTTCCTTCGTCAGGTCGTACTTGTCGTCAAGCGACACGTCGTCGAAGCGGATGTCATTGGCGAGATCGGCCGATGCGGGGGGGAGCTTCGCCATCGCGCTGTCCTCTGGACCTCTTGGGGCTGACCACCCCGGAACCGGATAGGGCCGGCGGCAAGATACCGTCGTCCTTAGGTCAAGAACGCTGTCACATTGGAATCGTTCTGTCGATTTCGTTCTCTGCAGACCGGGCGCAAGGAGATTGCGTAACAGCTTGAGCTCACTGTCAAATTTGTTGCGACGCACAATGATCGTTCGCGCCTGCGAGATGAGCGGGGCGCCTCAGCTCAGGCTGACACCCAGCGTCTTCACCCAGCCGAGGCCGGCATCCGTGTCGCCGCGCGGGCGATACTCGGCACCGACCCAGCCCGCATAGCCTTTGGCATCGAGGGCGTCGAAGATGGCGCGGAAGTTGATCTCGCCCTCGTCCGGCTCGGCGCGGCTCGGCACTGCGGCGATCTGCACGTGGCCGATGTGGGGCCACCAGGCCGACAGGTTGGTCAGAACGTCACCTTCGGTGCAGCCGACATGGAAGACGTCGAACATGATCTTCACGTTCGGCTTGCCGACGCGGGCGATGATCTCGCCTGCGCCGCGTAGGGTCGAATAGAAGTAGCCGGGCGCGGTGCGCGGGCTGAGCGGCTCGAGCAGCAGGGTGATGCCGTGCTCTGCGGCTTTGTCGGCGGCCAGCGACAGGTTTTCCACCAGCACGCCGGTGGCGGTCGGCCGGTCGGCCGGCTTCACCATGCCGGCCATTGCGTGGATGGCCGTGCCGCCGGCGGCGACCTGCCAGGCAATGGCCTGATCGATGGCGGCCTGGAACTCCGCCTCCCGGCCAGGGAGCGCGCCGAGGCCGTTCTCTCCCTTCGCCGTGTCGCCCCTCACCGTGTTGACGCCGAGCACGACGAGGCCGAGCCGGTCGCAGGCGGCTCGCACGGCCTTCGGGTCGGTGTCGTAGGGCCAGTGCATCTCGATGGCGCGGAAGCCGGCCTTCGCGGCCGCCTCGATCTGGTCGAGGAGCGGCAAGCCCTGCCAAAGGAATCCGAGATTGGCGGAAAAGCGCGGCATGGCGTGTCCTATCCCCTGAGTTTGAACGTCGCCTCAAGGTCGGCGATCTCTTGTGGTGCGAGGTGGCGCACGGCCATGCCGCGCGTCAGCAGCACCAAGCGGGCCGTCTCCTCCAGTTCCTCCATGGCGAAGACGGCGCTCTCCAGGCTGGCGCCAGCGACGACCGGTCCGTGATTGGCGAGGAGGATGGCCGGATGGTCCGGCGCCTTGGCGCGGATCAGCGGTGCGACATCAGCCGAGCCCGGTCGCGTGTAGGGCACCACGGGAACCTTGCCGACCCGCATCACCACATAGGGCGTGATCGGCGGGATGGCATCGTCCGGATCGGTGTCGGCGAGGCAGGAGAGGGCGGTCGCGTGGGTCGAATGGAGATGGACGACGGCGCGCGCCGAGGGCCGCGATTCATAGAAGGCGAAATGCAGCGGCAGTTCCTTGGTCGGCGGGTCGCCGTCGACGTGCTTGCCGTTCGCGTCGAGTTTCGACAGGCGCTCAGCGTCGAGGAAGCCGAGGCAGGAATTCGTCGGCGTGAAGAGATAGCCGTCGGCCAGCCGAACACTGAGATTGCCGGAGGAGCCCGGGGTGAGGCCGCGGTCGAACAGCGACTTCCCCCAGCGCACCAGCCCATCGCGGGCCTTTTGTTCTTCCTCGCTCATGCGTCACCGAGCGCGGCGAGCGCCTTGTCGTAGAAGTCGAGCGCGCCGAAGTTGCCGCTCTTGAGGGCGAGGCGGATGGGGCGTGGGCCTTCTGCCGCCAGCGCCGGCACGCCGGGATCGATCTCGGGACCGATGTGGAAGCGATCCACCTCGAGGGCCGTGACCACGGCTCCGGATGTCTCGCCGCCGCCGACGACCAGGCGGGCGATGCCGGCATCGGCCAGCATGACCGCGAGTTCGCCGAAGAAGCCCTCGATGGCCTCGGCAACGGCATCCTTGCCGTAGCGCTCCTGCGCTGCCTTCACGTCGCTCGGATCGGCGGAGGAATAGACCATGGGGGCGTGGCCGATGCGTTCCATCACATGATCGAAAGCCTTGCGGGCGGTCATCACACCGCTCATCACGTCGTCGGGCATCACGGCAAGGCCCGGATGTTTCGCCGTGTAGGCCTTCAACTGCGCGCGTGACTGGCCGGAGCAGGAGCCGGAGAGAACGGCCGCGCCGCCGCGTCCCGGCGTGAAGCCGGTGCCGTGGCCGGAGAGCAGGCCGTGCTTGCGGAAGTTGTCGGGCAGGCCGAGGGCGATGCCCGAGCCGCCGGTGACGAGCTTCGCCCCGCCGATGGCCCCGCCGATGGCGAGAAGGTCCTCGTCGGCCACCGCGTCTACCACGGCGAGCCGGCGGCCCGCCTGGGCTTCCTCCGCGAGGGCGATCTGGATGGCGTCGAAGCCCTGACGCACCACCGAGAAGGGCACGAGACCGACCTCCCCCTGCGTCTGGTGGGAGAGCCAGCGGCGGATGTCCGGGTCCGTCATCGGGGTGAGCGGATGGTTCTGCATGCCGCTCTCGCTTAGCAGGACGCCGTTGACGAAGAGATGGCCGTTGAACAGCGTCCGTCCCGTCGCCGGAAAGACCGGGCAGACGACGGCGACATCGGCGCCGAGACGCTCGGCCAGGGCCTCGGCCACGGGACCGATGTTGCCTTCCTTTGTGGAATCGAAGGTCGAGCAGTACTTGAACAGGATCTGCGTCGCGCCCTGGGCCAGCAGCCATTCGCAGGCGGCGAGCGATTGGGCGACGGCCTCGGCGACCGGAATGGTGCGGCTCTTCAGTGCGACGACGCCGGCCTCGCATCCGGTCGGGGCGGGTCCTTCGGGGATGCTGACGAACTGCATGGTCGCCATGCCGCCCTTGGCCAGGGTGTTGGCGAGGTCGCTCGCGCCTGTGAAATCGTCCGCTATGCAGCCGAGAAGCATGGGGCCCGCCCTGGTTCTTGTCCTTGCGACTGGTCTAACCGTTTGAAACCGGCCCGGCAATTCTTGCCGCGCACGGCAGGCTTTTCCCGCCTGCGGCGCGCCGTCGACCCCGCTCGGCGGCTGATATTGCATGGCTTTTCGCGCCGGCTGTCGTGGCCCGTCCCTTGCTGACGATGATCATGGATCGTTTTCGGTCGCATGAGGCATGTCGTGGCGGCACCATCAGCTTCCCCCATCAGCAAGGTTCAGCAGGGCGCTGCGGTCGCGCGCGCTAGCCAGCCATCGCGCCAGTCGCAGCCAGCCACCTCCTTCGCCGAGGCACTGGAGGCCCAGGAGCGCCAGTTGGGCGAGCCCGAGCGGGACAGCCGCGTGTCGCGGGCGCGCCAGCAGCGCCGGCCTGCCGCCGATCCTGGAGAGACGAACACCGCCATCGAGGCCGCCCGTCCGCAGACCGTCTCCGGCCAGCCGGTGAAGGAACCGGACGACAAGATGAAGGAGACCGCGAAGCCTGCAGGCGAGGGTTCGGGTGAGGCTGCACAGGGCGAGACCGCTGCCGGCGAGAAGCCGGCCGAGCCGGCCGTGACAGTCGAAGCCCAGGTGGCGGAAGTCGCCGCACAAACAATGCAGGCGGAGCCAGCGGCCGTTCCGGTGCAGGCACCTGCCCCGGCGGTTGCCGAATCTGCCGCCGCGGCGTCGCCGGAGGGCATCGTGGCCATTGATGCCGCGGATGGACCCGACGCCAGAACCGCGTCGCCGCAGGCGGCCACCGATGCATCGGTGGCCGATGTCGCGCCCGTGCCGGAGACCGGTGCCAAGCCCGATGCCAAGCCCGATGCAAGCAAGGCGGCCGCCGCCCTGCCGGCTCAATCCGCGGCGGTGGATGCGGACAAACCCGCCGCTAAGGAAGCCTCCGCAGAGCCGGTCGCGCCGCCCTCGGCGAAGACCGAAGTGGCCGACAAGGTCGCCGCCAAGGCAGATGTGCGATCTGCCGAGCCAGGCGCCGCCGCCTCGTCCGAATCTGCTGCCCGTCCCGCCGCAGCGGAGACCGCGCAGGCGCAGCCTGCGACGCAGCCATCGACGCCGCAGACCCCGACGGCCGCCGCGAGCCCGACATCCTTTGCCGCTGAAGTGGCGCAGAAGGTTGCCGCCCAGACCAGCTCGGCCGGCTCGGTTGTCCCGGTTCACGCGCTTGCCGTCACTATCGCCGCCCGCGCCAACGCCGGAGGCACCCGCTTCGACATCCGCCTCGATCCCGCGGAGCTCGGCCGCATCGACGTCCAGTTGACCATCGACCGCGAGGGCCGGGTCAAATCGAAACTCGTGGTGGAAAAGCAGGAGACGCTCGACCTCCTGCAGCGCGACCAGCGCAACCTCGAACGCGCCCTGTCGCAGGCGGGCGTGCAGACGGGGGACAACAGCCTCGAATTCTCCCTGAAGGACCAGGGCAGCCAGAACTCCCGGGATCGTCAGGCGGAGGATGGCTCCCATCTCCGGCAGGTCGTCATCGAGGATCCCGACACCGTCGCCGCCCTTCAGGCGAGCGCCGCCACCTATGCCCGAGCCGCCGCCATGCGCGGCGGCGTCGACATCCGGATCTGAAAGGAAGGCGCGAGATGGCCACCACCTCGTCGGTCTCGAACACAACGACCACGTCGGCGACCGGCACGGCCCAGTCGCGTCTGTCGAACAATTTCGACACGTTCCTGCAACTGCTGACCACGCAGCTGAAGAACCAGGACCCGACCCAGCCGATGGATGCGAACCAGTTCACGCAGCAGCTGGTGCAATATTCGCAGGTCGAGCAGCAGATCGCGACCAACTCCAAGCTCGACAACATGATTGCCGCCTTTAC
>CAZEZD010000010.1:0-13798 GCA_964516115.1 uncultured Hyphomicrobiales bacterium | reverse complement strand
CGAGCACGGTGTCGCCGACCTCCACCGGTGCGACCTGGACCTTCACGCCGGCGCAGAGCGGCGAGTATACGGTGCGCATCCGCGACTCCAGCGGCGTGGTCGTCCAGGAGAAGAAGGTTTCGCTGACGGCAAACCAGTCGAGCGAATACCAGTGGGACGGCAAGCGCTCGGACGGCCGGGCCATGGGCAGCCAGCCCTACACGATGGAACTCTACAGCGGGACCGGCACGGCGACGACGCAGGTCGCGGTGACCCACAAGGGCCAGGTCAGCGCTGTCGACATGTCCACCGGAACGCCGCGCGTCACGGTCGGCAGCCTCAACATCCCGCTCGCCCGCATTCTCGGCATCGCACTCTGACAGCCACGGATCCGGCCGATGACCCTCACCGGACGAGAGACGACTGATGCGGGACCGAAGCTGCCCCGCCGTGAATCGATCGCCCGTCAAGTTGAATTTCTTTGTCGTTTCTCATTTAGGCCAAATTTAACAACCTCTCGGTATTCTCCTCGCATGACGTGGTCAGTCGCGTGCGTTGTGTGAGAGTAAGTATGACCGAGCCCATGCGTCCCAGGGTGAAATATGTGATCGGACCGGACGGCAGTCCGCTGACGATCGCTGATCTGCCCCCGCCCGACACCCATCGCTGGGTGATCCGGCGCAAAGCCGAAGTGGTCGCTGCCGTGCGCGGCGGGCTCCTGAGCCTCGAAGAGGCGTGCAAGCGTTATACGCTCACTGTCGAAGAATTCCTCAACTGGCAGGCCTCGATCGACCGCCACGGGCTGGCCGGCCTGCGCACGACGCGAATCCAGCAATACCGCCAGTAATCAGCGACTTCGCATGACAACGCCGGCCCCAGTGGAGCCGGCGTTTTCATGCGTGATGGATCGCGTCAGCGCAGCGACGCGCGGCGGAGACTGAGAGTGCCGACGCCGAGTGCGAGGTTGAGGCCTGTCTGGGCCTGCACCGACAGCGGCTGCAGCGCGACCGTATCGCGCGAGCCGCCGACGAGGGCGTTGGCGCCGAGGCCGACGGCGACGGTGGCCTGCGCACTCGCGCCCGAATAGTTGCCGGCCAGCTGTGCGGGAGCCAGACGCCGGGTCGGGGCGAAGACCGTCCACGCCAGAACGCCGCGTCCGGTCACGCCGATATCGAGGCCGACGCGGTTGAAAGTCCCCGCATAGGCTTCACGCCTGCCGCGACCGTCCGGGCGGAAAAGACAGCTCATCTCGCGCCGCGATCCCACGATGAAGCCGACCGCCGGCGCGACGTTGCATGTCAGAACGCCGACGCGCACGGGCCGCTGCTGGGCTTCGGCGGCGGACGGCAGCGAGAGGCCGGCCGCGAGAAGGGCGGTGCCGGCGAGGGCAAGATTTCGAAATTGGAAGGATCGATGGGTCATGGCGTGCTCCGATGGTGTATCCGTATCCTGGTGAACGCGCCATCGGCCGGAAGGTTGCCGTTCCTCCTCAGGAGGGCGGGATGCGAGCGCAGATCCAGTTCGCCAGGGTTTCGAAGAAGCGCGAGCGGGCCGGTTCCGGTGAGAGGGTCAGGTCGTGAATGCCGTCCTGAATCTGCGCGATTGTGACGTCAGGCCCGAGGCGCGGGGCCTTCGCGACGATTTGCGTGACGTCGAGGACACTGTCAGTGGACATGATCGCGTCGTGCCAGCGGTCGTTCGGACCACTCGCCGAGGAACAGCACACGAGGACGGGGACATCGATGGCGAGGCCGGCCGCCAGTTCGGCATGGCCGCGGCGGATCGCGCGGAACCATCCGGCGCGAACGGGAAAGCCGTCGATGGGTTTCCAGCTCAAGTCATAGTCCCACTCGCCAGCGCCGGATCGGTGAATGCTGCGGCCGTAGTGCGTTCGAGGCCACTGACCACCACGGACGGAGAGACGGCGCCGATCACATCGATGGCCGCGGTGACGGGACCGCGCAGCAGCCAGCCGCCGGCGAGATCGAACCACGGGCTGTTCATCACCATGGCGTCGATGGACCCGCGTCCGTGCCTCCTGTTGGCCCAGAGCGCCGTGATGAGCCCGCCGGTTGAATGGCCATGACCACAAGCCGGTCGTAGCCCAACTCCTGCCGAAGGATGCCGACGACGGTGTCGAGCTCCTCGTCATAGACCGCGAGGTCGGTGCAGACGTTCGGGATCTGCCAAGTCCGCATGGAGCGTCCGTACCGGCGCAGATCGAGGGCGTGGAAATCGAAGCCCAGCGTCTCCCAGCGTTCCGCGAGATGCGTCTGGAAGAAGTAGTCGCAGTAGCTATCAGGCGCGGCTTCCAGTCAGGTCGTGGTGGTCTCCGGGACGCAAGGCGTCGGCACAATTCAGGATTGGCAGGCGTCGCAGCCGGGCTGCGATGCGATCGATGCACGTGAGAGATATCGTTCACCGTCACAGGCGGATCGCGAGGACGCGGTTGGACGTCGCTGCTCTGATACTATATAACTTACCCTTCACTAAATTGGACACTGCACCTTGGCTGCCCACGCTTCGTCCGCCGGTGAGCACGATCACACCGGCCATCATCATGACGAGGGTCACGCGCATCGCCGCGCGCGACCCTCCGCCACCGTGTCGGCGCTCACCATGTCCGTCGCCGGACGCCTGATCATTGCGGGCAGCCTTGCCGCGGTGCTCTGGGTGCTTGTCCTCTGGGCCATGGGCTGAGGCCGTCGATGTCCGCCATCCGCATCCGCAACCTGACTCTCGGCTATGATCGCCACCCGGCCGTCCATCACGTCGACGGGACGATCGAGGCGGGAGCCCTGCTGGCCGTCGTCGGCCCCAATGGGGCCGGCAAGTCGACCCTGCTCAAGGGACTTGCGGGTGCGATCAGCCCGCTCAGCGGCGCCGTCGAGATGGCCGCCACCGACCGCCGCGCCATCGCCTATCTGCCGCAGGCCGCCGAGATCGACAGGACGTTTCCGATCACGGTCATGGAGATGGTGGCTATGGGCCTGTGGCGGCGCACGGGCCTGTTCGGCGGCCTGTCGAAGGCGGACACCCGGGCGGTCGAACAGGCCCTCGCAGCTGTCGGCATGACCGGCTTCGAGGCGCGGGCGATCGGCACGCTGTCAGGCGGGCAGCTCCAGCGCATGCTGTTCGCGCGCCTCCTCGTCCAGGACGCCCAGCTCATCCTGCTCGACGAACCCTTTACGGCGATCGACGCGAAAACTTCCGCCGACCTCCTCGATCTGGTTCGACGGTGGAATGCGGAGCACCGCACGGTCGTTGCCGTGCTGCACGACATGGAGACCGTGCGCCAGGCCTTCCCGCAATCGCTCCTGCTGGCGCGCCGCGCCATCGCCTGGGGTCCGACCGACGAGGTGCTGACGCCCGAGAACCTGCTCGCGGCGCGCCGCATGACGGAAGCCTTCGACGATCACGCCGGCATCTGCGCCGAAGCGGCGTGAAGGCTGCTCTCTATGTATGACGCCCTGATCGGCCCCTTCGTCGAGTTCGAGTTCATGCGCCGTGCGCTGGCCGGCGCCATCGCCCTGTCGCTGGGCGGCGCGCCGGTCGGCGTCTTCCTCATGCTGCGCCGCATGTCGCTGATGGGCGATGCCATGGCCCACGCCATCCTCCCGGGGGCCGCGGTCGGTTATCTGCTGTTCGGGCTGGCGCTGGTGCCGATGACGGTGGGCGGCATCGTCGCCGGTTTCGCCGTCGCGCTGACAGCCGGCCTCGTCGCCCGTTTCACGGCATTGAAGGAGGATGCCTCGCTGGCGGCCTTCTACCTCATGTCGCTGGCCCTCGGGGTCATCATCGTGTCGATGCGCGGCTCGAACGTCGACCTGTTCCGGGTGCTGTTCGGCTCCGTTCTGGCGCTCGATGATCCGACCCTCATCCTGCTGGCGACAATCACGACGGTGACCCTTCTGGCGCTCGCCGTGTTGTGGCGGCCGCTGGTTCTCGACTGCGTCGATCCCGGCTTCCTGCGCTCGGTCTCGCGCGCGGGCGCGCCATCGCACCTCGTCTTCCTGGCGCTGGTCGTGCTCAATCTGGTGGCCGGGTTTCATGCCCTCGGCACACTGCTGGCCGTCGGCCTCATGATGCTCCCGGCCATCGCCGCCCAGTTCTGGGGTCGCAATGTCACGGCTCTGGCGGCCATCGCCATCGGTTTCGGGATCATATCGGGCTATGCAGGGCTTGTGTTATCTTATAACATGTCGACACCTTCGGGTCCTTCGATCGTCCTCATGGCGGGGGTGATTTACCTGGTGTCGCTCGTCTTCGGTCCTCATGGTGGTCTTGTTCCCACCTACTGGCCGGCCCGGCACCGCGAGGCCTGAAGTCCCGACCAGAGGACGTTTCGCATGTTCACGCGCCGCCACGCCGTTTCGGCCCTTCTCTCCGCCCCGCTCCTGAGCCATCGCACCCTGGCACAGGCGACGACGCCCCTGCCGGTCGTTGCCACCTTCTCCATCCTCACTGACCTCGTCCGGCAGGTGGGGGGCGAGCATGTCGCAGTGACCAGCCTCGTCGGCCCGGACGGCGACGCTCATTCCTACGCCCCGACACCGGCGGATGCGCGTGCTCTGGCTGCCGCAAAGGTGGTGGTCGTCAACGGCCTCGGATTCGAAGGCTGGATGAGCAGGCTCGTGCGCTCGTCGGGCACCCGCGCGGCGGTCGTGACGGCGTCGACCGGTGTCACGGCGCTGAAGGCCGCCGGGGGCGATACCCATGGGCACACGCACGGCCACTCCCACGGCGCGAACGATCCGCACGCCTGGCAGGATGTCGCCAATGTCCGGCTCTACGTGAAGGTGATCGTGGCTGGCCTGTCGCAGGCGGACGCAGCCCATGCGGAGGCCTTCGTGCGCAATGCAGCGACCTATGACGCGATGCTGGAGGCGCTCGACAGGGAGATCCGTGCGGCCATCGGGGCCATTCCCCGCGAGAAGCGCAGGCTCCTGACCACGCATGATGCCTTCCGCTATTTCGCCAGGGCCTATGAGGTGGACTTCCTCGCGGTGCGCGGCGTGTCCTCGGAATCGGAACCCTCGGCCCGCGAGATTGCCGCCCTTGTCCGGCAGATCCGCCAGGGCAAGGTCACGGCGCTGTTCATGGAGAACATCTCCGATCCGCGCTCCATCCAGCGCATTTCGGCGGAGACGGGTGCGCGGATTGGCGGCAAGCTCTATTCCGACGCGCTGTCGGAGGCCGGCGGCCCGGCAGCGACCTATGTCGACATGATGCGGCACAACGCCCTGCAGATCGCGGGGGCTCTGGCGCAGGGCTGATCGCCTATTTCGCCCCGCCCGCTGCCCGCCTATATGAGCCCTGATCCTTTCCAGGCTGATGGAATGACCATGACCGACGCCTCGCCCACCACCGCCGCTCTCCAGAAGATCCCGGTCACCGTGCTGACCGGCTATCTCGGTGCCGGCAAGACGACTCTGCTCAACCGCATTCTCACCGAGAACCACGGCAAGCGCTTCGCGGTCATCGTCAACGAGTTCGGCGAGATCGGCATCGACAACGACCTCGTCGTCGGCGCCGACGAGGAAGTCTTCGAGATGAACAACGGCTGCATCTGCTGCACCGTGCGCGGCGATCTCATCCGCATCATCGAGGGGCTCCTGCGGCGCAAGGGCAAGTTCGACGCGATCATTGTCGAGACGACCGGCCTCGCCGATCCCGCGCCGGTGGCGCAGACCTTCTTCGTCGACGAGGAAGTGGGCGCCAGGACCGCACTCGACGCCGTCGTCACGGTGGCTGACGCCAAGTGGCTGCTCGACCGCCTGAAGGACGCGCCGGAGGCGAAGAACCAGATCGCCTTCGCCGACGTGATCCTGCTCAACAAGACCGATCTCGTCTCGCCCGCGCAACTGCGCGAGGTCGAGGCGCGCATCCGCGCGATCAACCCCTATGCGGTGCTGCACAAGACGCAGAAGTGCGCAGTGCCGCTGGAGGCCGTGCTCGGTCGCGGCGCCTTCGATCTGGAGCGCATCCTTGAGATCGAGCCGGCCTTCCTGCAGAAGGACGACGGCCACCACCATCATCACGGCCATGACCACGACCACCATCATGACCATGGCCATTCTCACGATCACGATCACGATCACGATCACGACCATGCCTGCGGCGTGGATTGCGACCACCCGAGCCATGGCGGCCTGAAGCACTATCACGACGAGCACATGCAGTCGGTGTCGCTGCGCACCGACAAGGCGCTCGACCCCGACAAGTTCTTCCCGTGGATCCAGGACCTGACCCAGGTCGAGGGCCCGAAGATCCTGCGCTGCAAGGGCATCGTGGCCTTCAAGGACGACCCCGAACGCTTCGTCTTCCAGGGCGTCCACATGATCCTCGACGGCGATCACCAGCGCGCCTGGAAGGACGACGAGAAGCGCGAGAGCCGCCTCGTCTTCATCGGTCGGGACCTGCCGATCGAGAAGATCCGCAGCGGTTTCGACAAGGTGACCGCCTGACGCCGGGCTGCCGGCTGCGCTTCCGAGGTCAACCCGATCCCGCGCGGCCGTCGGGTTGGCCTCGTGTCACTTGATGTCCCGCAAAACGCATGTGGTTGCAGCGTTTTTCATAGGGCAGGGGTGCTCCGCTAACCCCCTGTTCACCATTCCCCGCTTAGCTGTGGTCATCTCAATGGAGAGATAGTCCATGGCCAGGGTCATACGTCCGACCGGACGCGAGGTTTTCTTTGATCCGGCCGACATCATCGTGTCCAAGACGGACACGAAGGGACGGATCACCTACGCCAACGATGTCTTTCTCGCCATCGCGGGCTATTCCGAGAAGGAACTTCTCGGCGAGCCGCACAGCATCATCCGCCACCCCGACATGCCGCGGGCTGTGTTCAAGCTGCTCTGGGACATGCTGGCCCAGGGGCACGAGGTCTTCGCCTACGTGAAGAACATGGCGAAGAACGGCGACCACTACTGGGTCTTCGCCCATGTGACGCCCTCATACGATGCGAGCGGGCAGTTGGTCGCCTTCCATTCGAACCGTCGGGTGCCCAGGCGCTCGGTCATCGACACGATCACGCCGATCTATGCCGATCTCCTGCGCCTCGAAGCGAGCCATCGCAACGGCAAGGAGGCGCTGGCCGCCAGTTCCAAGGCGCTGGCTGACTTCGTCACCTCGAAGAACCTGGGCTATGATGAACTTGTCCTCGCTCTCTAAGGCTTCCGCCTCGGCCGGTTTCGCCGGCGCTGCCGTCATCGGCGGCCTCGCTCTGGATTGGCTCGGTGCGGGATCGGCCGCGCGCATCGCGAACCTCGTCGCTCTCGCGGGCCTTGCCGGGGCAGGCTGGTTCCTTGCCGCGCTCAATCGTGACATCCGCCGCGCCAGCACGGTGATGAACGCCGTCGCCATGGGCGACTTCGAGGCGCGCATCCTGCACATCAACGACCGCGGCGCGGTCGGCACGCTGATGCACGCGGCCAACCGGATGATCGACCGCTGCGACGCCTATGTCCGCGAATCCGCGGCCGCCATGCAGGCGGTCCGGTCCAACAAGTACTTCCGCCATATCCGCGAGGAGGGGCTGCATGGCGCCCTGCTGCTGGCGGCGCGCACCATCAACGAGGCGATGGTGGCCATTCAGGCGAGGGTCGGGGGCTTTGCCGTCGAGACCGGCAAGTTCGAGACGATGATCGCCTCCATCGTCAACAACGTCTCGGCTGCGTCCAACGCCATGGGCGAGACGGCCGGGCGGCTGAGCCAGGGGGCCGGCGAGACGCGCGAGCGCGCCGTGTCGGTTGCCGGCGTGTCGCAAGCGGCGACCGACACCATGGAAAAGGTGGTGACGGCGACCTCGGAACTGACCGAATCGGCTCGCAGCGTCGGCGATCAGGTCGGCAGGTCGGCGGAAATCGCCAGGATTGCGGTCGACAAGGCCTCGCAGGCGACCGAGACCATCAGCCATATGAGCCAGGCGGGCGAGCGGATCGGCGAGGTCGTCGAACTGATCACATCAATCGCGGCCCAGACCAACCTCCTTGCCCTCAACGCGACCATCGAGGCCGCACGGGCCGGGGAGGCGGGACGGGGCTTCGCCGTCGTCGCTTCGGAGGTCAAGTCGCTGGCGAGTCAGACGGCCGAGGCCACCAGCCAGATATCCGCCCATATCGCCGACGTGCAGGGGGCGACGCGCGCCGCCGTCGAGGTGATCTCAGAGGTCGGCCGGATCATCGCCGAGGTCGATGAGATCACCCGCGACGTCGCTGCCTCCGTCGAGGCGCAGACGCGCGCCACCCAGGGCATCGCCGTCCACATCGAACAGGCTGTGGATGGCATCCGTGGCATCGGGATCGACATCGAGGGTGTCACCCGCAATGCCGCCGAGACCGGGCAACTCGCCGAGACCACCCAGCAGGCCTCGGCCGGTCTGTCGGACCAGGCGGGACGCCTCGCCGCCGAAGTGCATGATTTCGTCGGCACCCTGCGCCGCGGCCCCATGGACCACCGGCGCGACGCCGCCTGAGGCAAGGCCACATGTGACGCGCGTGGCCGGTTGGCCTGATCAGCGCGCGGCCACCTGCGGCCTGCAGCGGGCAGGAACAGGCGTCGATTCCTCCCGCCGCTCCATGCGGAAGGTGGTGCAGCCGCGCGGGCCGATGACCTTTCCGGTGAGCCGCTGTCCCGAACGGTCGAACTGGCCCGAGAATCCGACGGTGACATAGTCCGGCGGCTGAAGGAGCCACTGTCCGCCGCGCAGGGTGACGCGGCGCGTTGCCGGATTGTAGGAGCCGGTCTGCAGGAAGCAGCCGGTGGGCACGCCAGGGTTTTCAGGCACTGCATAGAAGTGGAACAGCGCCTCGGCGCGTCCATCGCCCACCTCGGTGATGGTCAGCGAAATGCCGGTCAGGCCCTGGCCGCAGGTATAGGTGCCAACCCAGGGGCCGACGATGGACGCCTCGGCCGGAGCGTCGCCCGGTTGCCCCAGGTCCTGCGCATGCGCGCCCGATACGGCGATCGCCAGCGCGAGCGCCAGGAAGACTGGCCTTGTCCGCATTGTCATTCCTCCCGCCTGGGGCCTCAATGTCGGCGCCACCCGGAAAGCATACAGGCCCGATCGCGCCCGGGAAGCCGCCGGCGATCGAGGGCGAGCATCGGCGATACGGCTGCCCCTGAATGGTCACAGTTCATTCCGGAACAGGCCCAACCTCCTCACGTTGTTCACACGACGGCCAGTTCCACTCTCCCCTGAAAGGACAAGCGCCGCATTCCCTCCAAGAAAGGCCGCGGGATTCAAGAGATCCTGTGGCCCCGGCACGGAGACGATCCGATGAAGACGATTCTCATGGCTTCGGCCATCGCCCTTGCCGCCAGCACCGCCGCCTATGCCCAGACCGGCGGCAGCGCGCCGGGCGGTCGTCCCGACGCCAACGCGCCGCGCAACACCGGCAACATCAACGCTGTGAACATGGAACAGCAGCGCGTGATCCGCACCCACTGGCAGTCGCAGCGCCCGGCGGCGACAGTCCTGCCGAACGGCATGGTCGTGTCGCGCGGAACCGCCCTGCCGCAGGACATTGAACTGCGCGCCTTCCCGGCCGATGTTGGCATGACCGAGTACCGCTACATCGTGGTCGGCGAGAATCTCTATCTGGTGAGCCCGTCCGACCGTCGCGACGTGCAGTTCATCCAGTAATCGTCCCGTTCCTGCAACAAAGGACAGCGCCCGGCCTTGTGCCGGGCGTTTTCTTGCGGGTCACTCCACCTTCCAGGGGAAGGTCCAGGTCTCGGTGAGCGCCTTGGTGCCGGTGCGCAGGAAGGCCCTGAGATCGGCGGTCTGGCCGGCTTCGCCCACCACGTCGATCCCGGCACGGAAGCCGCGGGTCTGCGGGTTTGGCACGAGGAAGGTGCGGGTGATGCGGGCGTTGGTCGCCGAGGGCACAACCTGGACCGTATCCGGCTGGGGAAAGTGATAGTCGAGTTCGCCGCCGACGAAATCGATGATAAACCGCGTCGAATTGGCCGGCGCCTGCTCGCCCGAGCCGAGCGCGACGGGCTTGGTGCGGTAGGTGTTGAGGGCGAAGCCGCCGGGATGAAGCCGCGCCTCGTTCATCGTTGAGACGAGGCGATAGGCGAAGGTCAGCGTCTGGCCCTGTTCGATCGGACGGTTCGGCACCCAGTAGGCGACGATGTTGTCGTTCGTCTCGTCGGAGGTCGGCAGTTCGACGAGTTCGACGCGCCCGTCGGTGAATCCCTCGCGTGGTTCGACCCAGTAGCTCGGCCTCAGTTCGTAGGACAGATCGATGTCCTGGTAGTGCTCGAAGATGCGATCGCGCTGCATCAGGCCGAAGCCGCGCACCTGGCGGTCGGCGAACTGCGACACCTCCACCTGGCGTGGATTGCGCAAGGGGCGCCACAGCCACTCGCCGGTGTCGGAATGGATGAGAAGTCCATCGGAATCGTGCAGTTCCGGCCGGTAGTCGCCGAAGTCGCGCCGGTCGTTCTCCGCATAGAAGAACATCGAGGTCAGTGGCGCGACGCCGAGCTTCGGGATGGCGCGCCGCGGGAAAAGCGTGCAGCGGATGTCGACCACGGTCTCCTGCGCCGGGAAGACCGTGAACTGGAACGCCCCCGTCAGGCTCTCGCCATCCAGCAGCGCGTGGATCCGGCAGGACTGGGCCTCGGCCTGCGGCGTTTCGACCCAGAACTCGCGAAAGACCGGGAACTCCTCCTGCCCAGGCCCCGCCGTGTTGATGGCGATGCCGCGCGCCGACAGGCCGTATTTCTGGCCGCGGCCGAGGAAGCGGAAATAGCTGGCGCCGAGGAAGGAGATCAGTTCGTCGTGGACGCGCGGATCGTTCAGCGGGTGATGGATGCGGAAACCGGCAAAGCCGAGATCGACGGGAAGCGGTCGCTCGAAGCGGTTGCGGCCGTAGTCGAACAGGGCTGCGGCGTAGGGGATGGGGGTGGCGATGCCCTCGCGGATGACGTTCACCACCACAGGCGTGCGGTAGATGAAGCCCAGATGGAACATCTGCATGCGGAAGGGGCTGCCACCCTGCTGCAGAAGCGAGCGTTCCGCACGGAACCGCAGATCCCGGTACTGGTCGAAGTTCATGCCCGTCAGGACCGCCGGCAGGTCGGGGCGCGGCGCCTCGTAGGGCAGGCCGGCCAGATCGCGGGCGCGGCGCACGACATCTTCGAAGGCGAAGCGGGACTGGGGCTGCGGCGTCGTGGGCTGGGCCGGCTGCTGGCCGTTCTGCGGTTGCTGCGCCTGCGCCATTGCCGGCCAGGAAAGGCCGGCTGCGGCGATCAGCTTCAGGGCGTCGCGGCGGGCGAATGTCGGCAGGCGCATGATGCCTCTGGCTACTTCGATACACACTGCTACAGGGCAGATGAGGCGACATGCGGCCTTCCGGCGCGCGCCGTCAAGAGGGCGCCTGCGCCCGTCGAATCCGGCAACGCATCGCTGTCCACCGCGTGGCCGGCTTGCGGGGGCCGCGGCACCTTGCCAGTGTGCGCCGCCATCAACGGGAGACGCGCGCATGGCGCCGAGGGACCTTCTGGACATGACCGGCCGCGTGGCGCTGGTGACCGGTGCGGGCACCGGCCTCGGCGCCCGCTTCTGCATGGCGCTGGCCGAGCATGGCGCCGCCGTCGTCGCTGTCGCCCGCCGGGCCGAGAAGGTGGAAGGCGTCGCGGAGGCCATCCGCAAGGCCGGTGGCCAGGCGATCGCCGTATCCGGCGACGTCACCGAGTCAGCTTCCATCAAGTCGGCGTTCGAGGCTGCGGAGAAGGCTTTCGGCACGGTGGATGCGGTCGTCGCCAATGCCGGCATCGCGGTGCCGGGCCGCGCCGCCGAGATCTCCGACGAGGACTGGCGCAAGACCATGGCCACCAATCTCGACGGTGTGTTTTACACCGCCCGCGAGGCGGCCCAGCGCCTGCTCAAGGCGGGGAAGCACGGCGCCATCGTCAACATCGCCTCGATCCTCGGCTACGGGGTCGGCAAGGGCAACGCCTCCTATGCCGTCTCCAAGGCCGCCGTGATCCAGATGACCCAGGCGCTGGCGCTGGAGTGGGCCTTCAAGGGCATCCGCGTGAACGCCATCGCGCCGGGCTATGTCGTTACCGACATCAATCGGGACTATCTCACCGGCAAGGGCGCGGAGATGACCAAGGATATCCCCGTCGGCCGCTTCGGCCGGGAGGAGGACCTCGACGGCGCGCTGCTGCTGCTGCTGTCGGAGGCCGGCGCCTTCATTACCGGCACCACCATCACCGTGGACGGCGGCCAGCGCATCGGCCTGCGCGGCTCCTGAACGCGCCCATGACAGGAAGGGAACAGCCATGATCATCGACGAGCGCAGCTATACGTGCCACCCGGGCAAGGTGAAGTCCTTTCTCGACGTCTATGAGCGCCTCGCCAAGCCGATCCAGTGGCCGATCCTGGGTGAGCCAATCGGCTTCTTCGTGACCGAGATCGGCACCCTCAACCAGGTCGTGCACCTGTGGAAATACGACAGCATGGCCGATCGCGAACAGCGCCGCGCCAAGCTGGCCGTCGCTCCGAACTGGGGCGACTATCTCGACGCGGCGACGCCGTTTCTCCTGCGGATGGAAAACCGGATCCTGGTTCCCACCGCCTTCTCTCCGATGAAGTGATCCAGACTGATGACCAAGCCTATGAACGGGGCCGAGAGCCTCGTGCGCACCCTCGTTGCCGGCGACGTGACGGTGGCCTTCACGAATCCCGGCACGTCCGAAATGCACTTCGTGGCCGCCCTCGACCGGGTCGATGGCATGCGCTGCGTGCTGTGCCTGCACGAGACCGTGACGACGGGCGCGGCGGACGGCTACTGGCGGATGACCAACAAGCCGGCCTCGACCCTTCTCCACCTCGGTCCCGGCCTCGGCAATTCGCTCGCCAACCTGCACAACCTGAAGCGCGCGCGCTCGGGTGTGGTCAACATCGTGGGCGAGCATGCGACCTACCATCGTGAGTTCGACGCGCCGCTGACCTCGGACATCGAGGGCATCGCCGGCACCATGTCGCATTGGGTGAAGACCTCGATGTCGGCGAAGGACGTCGCCGCCGATGGCGCCGAAGCCATTAACGTCGCCATGCAGGCGCCGGGCCAGATCGCCACGCTCATCCTGCCCGCCGACACTGCCTGGACCGAGGGCACCGGTCCCGCCAGCACGGCTCCGGTCGCCGCTCCCGCCAAAGTATCGGAAGATGCGGTCGAGGCCGCGGCACGTGCGATCGAGGCCGGCGGCAAGCCGCTGATCGTCATGGGCACCTGGGCTGTCCGCGAGAGGCCGATGGTCCACGCCGCGAAGATCGTCGCCAAGACCGGCGCGCAGATCCGCGCCGAGGGCTCGAACGGCCGCATCGAGCGCGGCGTCGGCCGCATGGCGCTGGAGCGGGTGCCCTATCCGGTGGACGTGGCGCTGGCCGCCACCAAGGGCGTGACGCACCTCATCCTCGTCGGCGCCAAGGCGCCGGTCGCCTTCTTCGCCTATCCCGGCAAGCCTTCGATCCTCTATCCGCCGGAGGCCGAGGTCGTGACGCTGGCGCACGTCCACGAGGATGCGGAGGACGCGCTCGCCCGTCTCGCCGAGCGCCTCGGCGCCGACAAGACCGTGCCCGTCCTGAACCAGCCGAGCCGGCCCGACCTGCCCAAGGGCCATCTCAATCAGGATTCGATCGCGGCGGTTCTCGGCCACCTGCTGCCCGAGAACGCCATCGTCACCGACGAATCGGTGACCACGGGCCGCAACTTCTTCAAGGACACGCACGGGGCTGCACCGCACGACTGGCTGTCGCTGACCGGCGGCGCCATCGGCGAGGGCCTGCCGCTCG
>CAZEZD010000009.1:6510-22545 GCA_964516115.1 uncultured Hyphomicrobiales bacterium | reverse complement strand
GGTCTCGTTGCGCTCGATCTGGCTGATGATCGATTTGGCGACGCCAGACTGCTCGGACAGCTCCGAGAGCGACAGGTTGTAGGCCTTGCGCAGGCGCTGCACGGTCTTGCCGAGATTGCCCGACAACACATGCGCGCCGGCATCCATCTCGATCTTCTTGGGGTCGCGGTCGGCCATTGGCAGGCGTCGTCTCGGGCGTTGTGTCGAACGATCGTTCGTCCAAACGATCATACGGACCCCCTCGCTGCGGTGCAAGGCGACAGGGCCGGGACCCGCCGCTGGCCGGGCCGCTAGACCTCCCGCGCACCCAGCGCCGCGTGGGTCGACACCCGCGTCCAGGGACCTATGCGGGCCTGGAAGGCGGCATAGCCTGCGCCGACCTTGCCGGCCATCGTGCTGCGCGTGCCAAGATCGCGGACGAGGTCGCTCGCATGACGCCGGGCCTGCTGGATCATGGCCGTCGGGAAGGCGCGCAGCTTGACGCCATGGGCTGACACCATCGTCGCCAGCGCCTCCATGTTCAGGACTTCGATTTCGGCGAGGGCCACGGCCTGTTCGGCTTCGCTGGCTGCCTGCACGACGCCCTTGAGATCCTCCGGCAGCCCATCCCACAGGGCCTTGTTGACGACCAACTCGCTTGATCCGTTCGGCTTGTTGAAGCCCGGTGTGTAGTAGAAGGGCGCTGCGCGCCAGAGTCCGAGCTGGACGTCGGACCCCGGCGAGGTGAACTCCGCGGCATCGATCGCCCCGCGCTCGAGCGCCGGATAGATGTCGCCGGGCGGGATGGCGATGGCGGTTGCGCCGAGGCGCTGGAACAGCTCGGCGCCGAGCCCGACCATGCGGATGGTCAGCCCCTTCACATCGTCTGCCGACTGGAGCTCCTTGCGGAACCAGCCGCCCATGGAGACGCCGGTATTGCCGCCGAGAAAAGGCTTCACGCCGAAGCGGGACGAGGCCTCGTCCCACAGGGCCTGCCCGCCGCCTTTGAGAACCCAGGCATTGTGCTCGGGCGGGGTAAAGCCGAAGGGAATGGCGGTGAAGAACGCCAGAGACGGCTCCCGTCCGATGCCGAAGAACGAGGCCGTATGGCCGAGCTCGACGGTGGCATTGCCCACCGCCTCGTGGACGGCGAAGGCCGGAACCACTTCCCCCGCCGCGAAGACCTGCACCTCGATGCGGCCGCCCGAGAGCAGCTTGATCCTGTCGGCGATGCGCTGGGCCGAGAAGGCCGGCCCGGGCAGGGTCTTCGGCCATGACGTCACCATGCGCCAACGCAACGGGGACTGCGCCCGGGCGATGCCCGGGGCGGCCATGAGGCCGGCGACGCCAGCAGCGAGGGTCGTGCGACGATTGGGGGTCATGTCACCACCAGGCGTGGAAATGATGCGTCGGGCCGTGCCCGCTGCCGATGGACAGCCGGTCGGAGGCGGCGATAGCGGCCGTCACGTAGTCCTTGGCCTCGCTGACCGCCTGTCCCAGCGGGAAACCCTTGGCGAGCCCCGCCGCGATGGCCGAGGACAGGGTGCAGCCGGTGCCATGGGTGTTGCGGGTGAAGATGCGCGGGGCTTCCAGCCTCACCACGCCGGCCGGGGCGACCAGCAGGTCGAGACTGGTCTCTCCCGTTCCGTGGCCGCCCTTGATCAGGACGGCATTTGCACCGCCGGCGATCAGCGCCTGGCCCTGCGCCAGCATGTCCTCCTCGCCTCGCGCCACCGGCTGGTCGAGAAGCGCGGCGGCCTCGAGCAGGTTCGGCGTCACCAGCACGGCGCGCGGGATGAGCAGGTGCCTCAGGGCCGAGACCGCATCGGGGTTGAGCAGCCTGTCGCCGGATGTCGCTACCATCACGGGATCGAGGACCACATTGGCGACCTTGTGCCGGTCGAGGCCGGATGCCACGGCCTCGATGACGGCAACCTGCGACAGCATGCCGATCTTGGCCGCCGTCACGGCCAGATCCGAGAAGACCGAGTCGATCTGCGCCGTGATGAAGTCAGCCGGCACGTCGTGGATCGCCTGCACACCGCGGGTGTTCTGCGCCGTCAGTGCCGTGATGACGCTGGCGCCATAGACGCCGAGGGCCGAGAAGGTCTTGAGGTCGGCCTGGATTCCGGCGCCGCCGCCTGAATCCGAGCCGGCAATGGTGACCGCGATCGCCGTCATGGCATGTCTCCGCAAAGCGAGGTGTCGATGCGGGCCTGGGAGGCGAGTTCCAGCGTGTCGAGACCGTAGAGCGCGTCGAGATAGGCGGCCGCGAAGCTCCCCGGCCCCCGGGCCGTCTCGGCCGCCAGTTCCCCGGCGATCCCGAGCGTCAGCATGGCGGCTCCGGTGGCCTCGAACGGGTCCTCCGCCACCGCCAGGAAGGCCGCGGTGATCGCGGCCCCGGCACAGCCCATGGCGGTGACGCGCGCCATCAGCGGGTGACCATTGGCGATCCCGGCGATCCTCGGTCCGTTGGTAACGATGTCGGTTTCCCCGGTCGCCGCCACGACCGTGCCAAGACGGACGGCGAGAGCGCGGATGTCCTCGCCCGGCCCGAGTTCGGCGATCTCCGCCGCATTGCCGCGGATCGCGGCAGGACCGAGGGCGGCGAGGTCGCGGGCGAAGGAGGCGCGCACCGGGGAGCGGTCGACGAAGACCGGATCGAGCAGCCAGGGCCGGTCCCTGGCCGAGGCAGCCTCGATGGCCGTGCGGATCACCGCGCGGCGCTCGGGCTCCAGCGTGCCGAGATTGACGAGCAGGGCGTCGGCATTCCCGGCAAAGGCGGCGATCTCGTCCGGCGACGTCGTCATCGAGGGGACGGCGCCGATCGCCAGCAGCGCATTGGCGGTGAAGGCCTGCGCCACCGTATTGGTGATGCAATGGACGCGCGGGCGTCTCGTCCGGAGGACGGCGAGGATGTCGCTCGCCGTGCGGGCCAGTCTTGCGGGCATGTCAGCGCCCCCTGACGGGGATGGTCGCGTGCATCTCGGTTTCCTCCGCCGGCATGACCCGGTTCAGGTACGACGGGTTGGTCTTGCGACCTCTCAGCCCGATGAAGGGCACCCCGACGAGACAGTGACCGACAGTTAGGCGATGGCGCGGCGACCCGCAAGGCCGGCGCGGCGCGCGATCGTCATGCCCGATGCGCGACCGTGCTCCTGGAGGGGGATGACGCGAGCGCCCTTTGGTGGCATGGGAGAGCAACACCTCCGCGAGGTCCGCCATGATCGCCTTCTTCGTCCAGATCAAATGCCAGCTCGGCAAGGCCTACCAGGTCGCAGCCGCCCTCGCCGACCGCGAGATCGCCTCGGAAATCTACTCGACCGCCGGCAATTTCGACCTTCTCGTGAAGTTCTATGTCGAGCCCGGCACCGACATCGGCCACTTCGTCAACGAGCAGGTGCAACTGATTCCGGGCATCCAGGACACCCACACGATCATCACCTTCAAGGCGTTCTGATCCGCGCGCTCACTTGCTGCGCTGCTGCCAGACCTGCCAGACGCCGAAGGCGAGAGTCACCATGCCTGCATACCAGAGCACAGGCACGTAGCGCGGGATCACGCCGCGGATATTGGCCTGGAAGAAGGCGCATTCCGGCGTCGCGAAGCCGATGCAGGCGAGCTTGAGGTTCAGGAGGCCGAAGGCGCCGCCATACTGGGCGTAGTAGGCGAACCACCAGGCGACCGAGAGCAGGCAGAAGGCGATGCCGAGATAAATCGCCGGATGGGTCGGGGGCTTGTCGTCGGGCGAATCCATTGGCCGTGTTCCGTGGCGTCGCGATGGCCCCCATCTACGCCGCTTCGGCCGGCCGAAGCCAGTTCCGGCCGCATTGCGCCCCTGCGGATGGCGAGGCTTGCCTCCCGGGCTTGAAGCGTTCCATTCTGACGGGGAGTTCCCCGGAGCACACGACATGACGCCGACGAAATTCGGAATGGGCCAGGCATTGAGCCGGGTCGAGGACGCGCCGCTGATCAAGGGCGAGGGACGCTTCGTCTCCGACCTTGTGCCGGATGGCGCCTTCGTCGGCTATGTCCTGCGCTCGCCATTCGCCTTCGCAGACTTCGTCATCAAGGACACGAGCGCCGCGCGCGCCATGAAGGGCGTCAAGGCGGTCTTCACCCATGCCGACCTTGAGGGCGTCGGCAACCTGCCCTGCCTGTCGCAGGTGCCCTCGGTGAACCCGATCGCCAATCCCCCCTGGGAAGTGCTCTGCTCGAAGACCGTGCGCCATGTCGGCGACGGCGTCGCCTTCGTGGTCGCCGACACGCTCGACCGGGCCAAGGACGCCGCCGAGGCGATCGAGATCGACTGGACCTCGCGCGAGCCGATCATCGATGCCGTCGACGCCCTGCAGAAGGGCGCGCCGCATGTCTGGCCCGACATCCCCGGCAACCTCTGCGGCGAGGTTCATCTCGGCGAGGCCGAGGCCACCGAGAAGGCCTTCGCCAAGGCCCACCGCACGGTGGCCGTCACCATCGTCAACAACCGCCTGATCACCAACTACATGGAGACGCGCGGTTGCCTCGCCGAGTATGAGCCGAAGACCAAGGGCTTTACCCTCACGCTGGGCAGCCAGGGTTCGCACGGCATCCAGGCGACGCTGGCGACCAAGATCTTCAACATGCCGAAGGAGAACATCCGCGTCATCACGCCGGACGTCGGCGGCGGCTTCGGCACCAAGACCTTCATGTTCCGCGAATATCCGCTCTGCATGGTGGCGGCGCGCAAACTGAAGAAGCCGGTCGCCTGGGTGCAGGAGCGCGGCGACCATTTCGTCAACTGCTCGCAAGGGCGCGACAACGTCTCCACCGCCACCGCGGCCCTCGACAAGCGCGGCAAGGTGCTGGCCGTGAAGGTCGACACCGTCGCCGACATGGGCGCCTACCTGTCGCAATACGCGACCTTCATCCCCTATGTCGGCGCGCTGATGCTGGCGGGCGTCTATGCCTTCCCGGCCATGCATGTCCGGCTGAAATATGCCTACACCAACACCGTGCCGGTGGACGCCTATCGTGGCGCCGGCCGGCCCGAGGCGGCCTATCTCGTCGAACGCCTCATGGACCGCATCGCCATCGAGACCGGCATGACGCCGGCCGAGGTGCGCCGCCGCAATTTCATCCAGCCGGACCAGTTCCCCTGGGCGACGCCGGTGGGACGCACCTATGACTCCGGCGAGTTCGACGGCCACATGACCCGCGCCATGGAGGTGGCCGGCTGGGAGACGTTCAAGGACCGGGCGAAGGCGGCGAAGAAGGCCGGCAAGATCCGCGGCATCGGCATGGCCACCTATATCGAGGCCTGCGGCGGCGGCGCGCCCGAGAACGCCTGGATCAGCCTCGAGACCGACGGCACGGTGACGATCAGGATCGGCACCCAGTCCAACGGCCAGGGCCACAAGACGGCCTATGCCCAGCTTGCCTCCCAGCACCTCGACATTCCGATCGACAGGATCAACGTCATCCAGGGTGACACTGCCCTCATCCCGTCGGGCACCGGCACGGGCGGCTCGCGCTCGCTTCCCGTCGGCGGCGCGGCGGTCGACGTCGGCGCACGGGCCCTTGCCGACGTCATCAAGGACATGGCGGCGACCGAGATGGAGGTCGGCGTCGCCGACGTCGAGATCGTCGGCGGCAACGTCCGCGTCGTCGGCACCGACAAGGCGATCTCCTACGAGAAGATCGCCAACCTCCCCGGCGCCGGGGAGAAGCTGAAGAGCCATGGCACCTGGCGACCGCCGGAGCCGACCTTCCCGAACGGGACGCATATCTGCGAGGTGGAGATCGATCCCGACACCGGCGCGACCCACATCGTCGCCTATACGGTGGTCGACGACTTCGGCGTCACCATCAACCCGACGCTGCTGGCGGGCCAGGTCCATGGCGGCATCGTTCAGGGCATCGGGCAGGCCCTGCTTGAGCGCACCGTCTACGACAAGGAGAGCGGCCAGTTGCTGACCGCCTCGTTCATGGACTACGCCATGCCGCGGGCCGACCACATCCCGAACTTCCACTTCGAGACGCGCAACGTCCCCTGCGTCACCAACCTGCTCGGCATCAAGGGCGCGGGCGAAGCCGGCACCATCGGCGCCTGCCCCTCGGTGATGAATGCCGTGGTCGACGCACTCTGGCGCGCCTACGGCATCAAGGAAATCGACATGCCGGCGACCCCTGCCTTCGTGTGGCAGACGATCCAGGAGGCCAAGGCGGCGAAAGCGGCGTGATCTGGACCATCGACGCCGGCGGGACCCCGCCGGCAGATGCATCGTGCCTTAATTTGCATCAGAGCAAACGAGTGATTGCATTTGTGCAATCAAATGCGACCAGATAACGCAGGCGTGATCCCGCTGGCGCAATTGGGGATACCCCGATCCGCCATCTCTAGTGTGGAATGATTCAAGTCGGCGTTCGCCGACCCAATCGTCCGCACAGGACCCCAGGGGGAATTCATGAAGCGCCTCGTTCTCGCCGCCGCCGCGCTGGCGATCGGTACACTTGCCGTCACGGCTCAAGGGTCCGATCCGATCGCTGCCCGCAAGGAATCAATGAAGACCGTCGGCCAGCAGACCGGCCTTGGCGCGAGGATGGCGCGCGGGCAGGCCGCGTTCGATCTCGCCCAGGCGCGCGCCATCTTCGCCGCCTACGAGCAGGCCGCATCCACCTACGGCAACCTGTTCCCTGAGGGCAGCCAGACCGGCGGCGACACGGCCGCCCTGCCCGCCATCTGGACGAGCCGTGCCGACTTCACGGCGCGCATCGCGAAGTGGGCGGCCGATGCGCGCACCGAAGGCGCCAAGGTCACCGACCTCGCCAGCTTCCAGGCCGCGTTCGGCGAGGTGACCAAGAACTGCGGTTCCTGCCACGAGACCTATCGCGCCCGACGCAACTGAGCAGGCTTGCGCACGCCGCGCGGACCCCACGGCCCGCGCGGCGTTCCGTCAACGGAAGAGGACTGTGCATGGTCAGGCGACTGTTGGTCCTGCTGGCGGTTGTGGCGATCGTCGGAGGAGCCGCGTTCTGGTGGACGACGGAACCGGCACGCATCGCGCCTGCCACCCTGACCGGCCCCCCGCCCAACATCGAGAATGGCAAGCTGGTCTTTGCCGCCGCCGGCTGCGCGTCCTGCCATGTCACCGATGGCCAGCAGGATCGCACCCGCCTCGGCGGCGGCCACGCCCTAAAATCACCCTTCGGCACCTTCCATGCGCCGAACATCTCCCCTCACGAACAACGCGGCATCGGGCGCTGGTCTGAAGCCGACTTCGCCAATGCCATGCTGAAGGGGGTTTCTCCGGCCGGCGAGCACTACTACCCGGCCTTTCCCTACACGTCCTACCAGCGGATGACGGTCGCCGACGTGCGTGACCTGTTCGGCTTCATCAAGACCCTTCCGGCCGATCCGACGCCGAACCGTCCGCACGACCTGCCCTTCCCCTTCACGGTGCGCCGTGGCCTTGGACTGTGGAAGCTCGCCTTTCTCGACGGCCGGCCCTTCCAGCCTGATCCGTCGAAGTCCGCCGCGTGGAATCGTGGCGCTTATCTCGTCGAGGGACCCGGCCATTGTGCCGAGTGCCATTCGCCTCGCGCCTTCACCGGCGGCATCGTCGCCGACCGGCGGTTTGCGGGTGGTCCGAACCCGGAAGGCGCCGGATGGGTGCCGAACATCACGCCGCACCGTGACGGCCTCGCGTCT
This sequence comes from uncultured Hyphomicrobiales bacterium, assembly GCA_964516115.1. Lineage (GTDB taxonomy): Bacteria > Pseudomonadota > Alphaproteobacteria > Rhizobiales > Phreatobacteraceae > Phreatobacter. Next base: position 14,876 of record CAZEZD010000009.1, on the reverse strand, counting down.
TGGTCGCAGGATGAGATCGCCTCGTTCCTTGCCGACGGCTTCACGCCTGACGGCGACTCCACCGGCGGCGCCATGGCTGCAGTGATCCGCAACACCTCCCAACTCACCGACGCGGACCGCGCCGCCATGGCGGCCTATCTGAAGGACCTGCCGGCACGGGAAGGGCGCGCGCCCGCGCGACGGTGACGCCCGTCACGCAGCCGTGATGTCGAGCGGTGATCTTGTGTGTGCAGAACCCGGGTCAAAGACCCGGTAACCTCCAGGTAACCGTCTGTTTGGCAAAGACAAAAAAAGGCCGCGAGCCGACCTCCCGACTCGCGGCCTGTCCTGTCACGCTAGGTGACGGATCGGCGTCAGGGATTGTTCGAACGCTGGGCGTCGACGCTCCACGGGCCGGGGCCGGCGAAGACCAGATAGAGGAACGTGAAGCAGTACATGATGGCGAGGCTGCCACCGTTCTGGATCGGGTAGAAGCCACGCGGCGCATGGCCCAGGAAATAGGCGGCGGCCATGGTGCCGGCGAGGAGGAAAGCCGCCGGACGGGTGAAAAAGCCGACCAGAATCAGCAATCCGGTGACGAGTTCGATGATACCCGCGATCCACGGCAGCGAACCGACAGGCGCGAAATTCACCGCCGCGGGAAAGCTCAGAATCTTCATGAAGGGATGCTGCAGCAGCACCAGCGCCGCCATGATGCGGAGCACCGACAGCATGCGCGGTGCCCAGGCGTTGAGGGTGGGGTTGAGGTTGTCCATGTGGGGGTCCCGTTGCGTGACGAAAGGTCGTGGCACCGCCTCTTGCAGGGCGGTCCGGAGACCTTATCGAGGGCGCGACGACGTGCAACGGGTGGGAGATCGCTGGCGCCGGTCAGGCGGCGCCGGATTCCGCCCTGCTCCGCGCCCTCGCATCGAGGCTCCACGCACCGGGGCCGGCGAAGACCAGATAGAGGAAGATGAAGCAGAACAGGATCACCATCGTGCCGCCGTTCTCGATCGGATAGAACGACCGATGGGCATGGCCGAGCAGGTAGGCGACGGCCATGGTCCCCGAGAGCAGGAACGCCGCGGCGCGGGTCCACCACCCGAGAATGACCGCCAGGCTGCCGAAGACCTCGAAGAGCCCGGCGAAGAAGACGAGCCGGAAAGGCTCGATCGGTGAGGGAAAGGGCACCGGCCAGTTGAAGAACTTGATCAGCCCGTACTGCAGCAGCAGCAGCCCCGTCATGATGCGCAGGATCGCCAGCACGCGCGGACGGTTGGCATCGAACATGGGATCGAGTTCGCTTCTCATGAGATTGTTCCCCCCTGGCGCAATGACGCGGCTTGCTTCTGACGGCGCGACCGTGGGTCTCCGTGACCGCCCCTCAGGTTCATTCCGGTCCTGCGCGTCTCGAAGATAAGTTCCGGGTCCCGCCGCAGGGCATGCGTGCAGCATTGGCTATGCTCGAATCCACCTCTGCATGGTTCAAGAGGGAAGAAGAATCCCCTCCCGCCCCATCTCCCCTTCATGCCCGTCCTCTCCCGCGCCGCCACGGGAATTCTCTTCAAGCTCATGTCGACGGTGGCCTTCACCTCCATGTCGACACTGGTACGCGTGTCGGGCAAGGAGATCCCGGTCGGCGAGGTGGTGTTCTGCCGCTCCTTCTTCGCGCTGATCCCGCTCTTCATCATGCTCGCCTGGCGCCATGAGATCATGGACGCCTTCCGCTATGTCAGCTTCGCCTCGCACATGAAGCGCGGCGCCATCGGCGCCACGGGCATGTTCTCCGGCTTCGTCGGCCTCACCATGCTGCCGCTCGCCGATTCCACCGCCATCGGCTACGCCGCGCCGCTGATGGTGGTGCCGCTCGCCTATTTCATCCTCGGCGAGCGGGTGCGCATCTATCGCTGGTCGGCAGTGGCCATCGGCTTCGTCGGCGTCGTGGTCATCCTCTGGCCGCATCTGAACGTGGGCGCCTTCGGCGACCGGCCGGACAGCCAGCGAACCGGGGCGATGTTCTCGCTGGGCGGCGCCATCTGCGCCGCCTTCGCCACGATCCAGGTGCGCAAGCTCGTCAACACCGAGACGACGGCGGCCATCGTCTTCACCTTCATGGCGCTGTGCGCAATCCTCGCCCTCATCACCTGGCCGCTCGGCCAGGTCGTGCCGTTCATCGGCCAGTGGATCGTGCCGACGCCTCTGCAGGCCTTCCTCCTCGTCATGGTGGGCGTCACCGGCGGCCTCGGGCAGATCTTCCTGACGCTCAGCTACCGCTACGCCGACACCTCGCTGATCGCGCCCTTCGACTATTTTTCGATGATCTGGGCCGTCATCATCGGCTACCTGGTCTTCGCCGACCTGCCGAGTATCTATGTGATCATCGGTGGCTCGATCGTCGTCGCCTCCGGCATCTTCGTCATCTGGCGCGAGCAGAAGCTCGGCCTCGAGCGCGCCCGCCAGCGCACCGTCTCGACCCCGCAGGGTTGAGCGGTCAGCGCGAGCGGGACGCGGAGCGCGCCATCGCGAAGACGCAGAGGCCGACAACGCTGGCGGCGAAGGTGGCGAGCCCTGCGACCACGCCGAGCCACACTCCCACGGCTATGGCGAGCCCAAGCGAGAGAACGAGGATCACGAGCAGCTTCGGCTCGCTGAACAGGAATTCGATGACATCGGACATGAGGCGCTCCTGTGGTATCGGGGCACGTCTCGCGCCCCTTCCGGTCTTGTCTGTCGACCCGGCAGGCTCCGAGGTTCAAGCGGGCCGCAGCCGGCCTACCCGCCGATGCCGCGGCGCAGCCGCCTCAGGTCGCCCATGAACTCCTTGCCGAAGAGCAATACGAGGCTCGCCCCATAGGCGATTCCGCCTGTGGCCATCAGCGCGGCCAGGGCGATCTTCTCGTTGAGCCCGCCGCCGACGACGCCGCGAAGGACGAAGACCATGCCGACCAGCGTGGCGGCGAGAACGGCGAATGAGGCCAGCAGCTTCGGCAGCACGCGCCGCGCCCGCTCGTCCAGCGTGAACAGGTCCTTGCGGCGCGCGAAGAGCACGAGCAGCGACAGGTTCACCCATGCCCCGACGCTGGTGGCTGTCGCAAGCCCCACATGGCCGAGGGGCCCCATCAGGGCGAACTTCAGCGCCACGTTGATCGCAATGGCGACGGCCACCGCGATGACCGGCGTCGTGGTGTCGCCGCGCGAGTGGAAGGTGACCGTCAGCGGCCGGATGAGCACCAGCGCCGCCAGACCGGCCCCGTAGGCCGCGAGCGCACGCGCCGACTGCAGGGCATCCGTCTCCGAGAAGGCGCCGCGCATGAACAGCGCCTTCATGATCGTGTCCGGCACGATGACGAAGGCGGCGACCGCCGGCAGGGTGAAGACGAGCGTGAGTTCGATCGCCCTGAGCTGCGCGGTGCGCGCGCCCTTCTCGTCCCCGGCCGCCACCCTGCGGCTCATTTCAGAGAGCAGGACCGTGCCGACGGCGATCGAGATCACCCCCATCGGCAACTGGTTCAGCCGGTCCGCATAATAGAGCCAGGAGACCGAGCCGGCGACGAGGTAGCTGGCGACCACCGTATCGGCGAGAACCGCGATCTGGGTTCCCGCCGAGCCGAGCGTCGCCGGCACGAAGGTCTTCCAGAACTGTTTCACCTCGGGGGTCACCTTCGGCGCCCTGAGCTCCACCATCACGTTGGCACGCAGGGCGTCGCCCGCCACGATGAGGAACTGCAGCAGCCCCGCCACGATGATGCCCCAGGCCGCCGCATGCGCCGGCGTCTGGAAGTTGCCCGCCAGCAGCAGCGCGCCGATGATGCCGATGCTGAGCACGACCTGCGTCGCCGCGGCCGCCGCGAAGCGCCCGACGGCGTTCAGGACGCCGCTGACGAGGATCACCAGCGACACCAGCGCGAGATAGGGAAAGGTGATGCGGGTGAGTTCGACCGCCGCCGGGAAGCGGACGGGATCGTTGACGAAGCCCGGAGCCATCAGGCCCACCACGGTCGGCATGAAGACGATGGCGAGGGCGAGCAGCACGAGCTGGGCGATCAGCAGATAGGCGAAGATGCGATCGGCGAAGACCAGCGCCGCGTTCTGCCCCCGCTCGGCGGCGACCCTGGCGAAGCCCGGTACGAAGGCGGCGGAAAAGGCGCCCTCGGCGAAGATGGCGCGGAACTGGTTGGGAATGCGGAAGGCGACGAAGAAGGCATCCGCCAGCGGCCCGGCGCCGAGCACGGCGGCGAACATCAGGTCGCGGACGAAGCCGAAAAGGCGGCTGAGAAGGGTCAGGGCCGAGACCGAGAAGATGTTCCTGATCACGGCCGGAGAAATCCCTGAAGGCGAAGGCGGAGGGGCGCGGGGCGCTTCGCCTCGCGATCGGCCAGCGCTAGCGGCCCATTCTGACGAAACGAAGGTCTAGCGCAGGCGAAGCGATTCGGCTCCGGTCACGCACCGGCCGCAGTGGCCGGCCCGTCGGGCACCGCATGCGGGGTGCCCTCGTGCCGGAACAGCCGGAAGATTGCTGTATTCAGCACCACCAGCACGTCGTCCGCCCAGACCTCGCCGTCGAGGAAGGCCATGGAGCCGGTCAGCTTGCGGATGCGCACCTTTCCGGTAACCCAGTCGCCGGCCCGGCCGCCCGCGAGGAACTCGGTGTTGAGGGAGATGGTGGCGCAGCGCCGCCCGGTCACCCGAATCACTTCGTAGCCCAGCACCGTATCCATGAAGGTGGTGAGCGAGCCGCCGTGGAGGACGCCGTTCGGGTTGCCGTGGCGGGCCTCGGCCCGGAAGCCGTATTCGACGCCACCGGCTCCGTCATCCCGCCAGTAGTAGGGACCGGCGAGGCCGATGAAGCCCTCGGTCTCCCCCATCCTCCTGAAGCCCGCCGGAATCGCGCCGGGATGTGTCGCTGTGGTCATGACGTCCATCTGGCACCGGGCGGGCGGGCGGCTCAAGACCGGCCGTTCGGCAGGACCGAAGCTCACGCCTCGAGCGTCAGGCCCGCCGCCCTGGCGTCCGCCACGAAGCCCTTCACCGTATCGAGCGAGATGTCCTCCGGCGCGCGGCCGAGGCCCTCAAGCTTCTTCAGGATATCGGCCGGCGCGGTGATGATGTGGCAGCCGATGCGATCGGCCTCGATGACGTTCCACACCTCGCGGGTGGAAGCCCAGATGACCTCGACCGTATCGGTGCCGCGGGCAAGGCCGACGGCGTAGTTCATCACCGGCATGTAGTCGTGGCCGGCGTCGCCGAGGCGTCCGGCGAAGACCGAGACGATGGACGGCGCGCCGCCTTTCAGCGCCTCGACCGAGGCCTTGATCTGCGCCTCCGAATAGAGCGCGGTGAAATTGATCTTCACGCCCTCGCGGGTCAGCTTGTGGATGAGGTCGTAGAGCGGCTCGCCCCGCGAGTTCGTCACCGGCAGTTTGACGTAGACGTTTTTCCCCCAGGTGGCGATGACGCGGGCCTGCGCCTCCATCTCCTTGAGGTCGTCGGAGAAGACCTCGAAGGAGATGTGATGATCCGGCACGGCCGCGACGAGATCCTTCGCATAGGCGGCATAGTCGGAGACGCCGGCCTTCTTCAGCAGCGAGGGATTGGTCGTGAAGCCCTGGATCCACGGCTTCTTCGCCATCTCGACGATGGAGGCCTTCTCGGCCCCGTCGGTGTAGAGCTTGACCTTGAGGTCGGCCAGAACCGGCATGCTTCGTCTCCCGGAGTTTCCCGGCAGCGTGTTTAAGGCCGCAGGCGGCGGGTGTCCAACCAGGGATTCCGCTTGGCAAGCTTCCAATGGGGCAACAAGATCGCCGCGCCCTGACATGCGACTGGAACCGGACCTGCGATGCCGCAATTCCCCGATGCCCCGCTGATAGCGCGGTTCGACAGGAAGCGCTCCGAGCGCAATGCCTACCTTCTGGTCGCACTCCTGGCAGTAGCGGCACTCATCGGAGGGTGGAACGCATCGATAGGGGAGTTCACCTTCGGCGCGATCCTGATCGGGTGCATTCTGGCTACCGTCCACTTCGGACAGCGCAAGCTGCAGACGGCGACAGGGCCTCAACTCGTCATCGACAGTACGGGAATGACAATCCCCGGTCAGTTCGCCGAGCGCATTCCGTGGGAGGCCATCGCCGGGGTCAGGATCGTCAAACGGCTCGAACACGCCGACCTCGTGCTGGTCGACGTACCGACTGCCGAGAATTTCGGCCGGCGCGAGCAGGGCTGGGACCACTTCCCGTGGTCGCCGGCGCGCAGCTCGGAAATCACCGTGAACACCCGGGATCTCGATGTCGGCAGCCCGGAGATCATGGCGGCCGTCGGACGCTTCGCGCCGCAGTTGAAGGCCTGACCGCCACACGACGCGGCCGCGGATGGCGTCATGCATGACGACCGTGATATCGACTGCAAAGTGCCTCGGGGTGCAGCCTGATCATCCCGAAGCGATCGGGGCCATGCGCAGGAGCCCGCGAGCACCTATGTGACGGTTCGGTCACTCATCAACCCGGATCATCGCCATGGGCGCCCTGCGCTTCCTGCTCAATATCCTCTGGTTCGTCCTTGGCGGCCTCATTGCCGGCCTCGCGTGGTTCCTCGCCGGTGCCATCGCCGCGGTCACCATCATCGGCCTGCCCTGGGCCTTCGCCTGCTTCCGCATCGGCTCCTACACGCTCTGGCCCTTCGGCCGCGATGTGGTCTGGGCGAGCGAGCTCACCGGCCGGCCGCCCGGCGCCATGGGCGTGCTGCGCTTCATCGGCAACGTCATCTGGTTCGTGCCGATCGGCTTCGCGCTGATGGTCATCCACGTCCTCGCGGCGCTGGCCTGCTTCGTCACCATCATCGGCATCCCCTTCGGCTGGGCGCATCTGAAGCTTGCCGCCGCCTCCGTCTTCCCGCTGGGACAGCGCGTGGTCAGATCCGACGTGGCGGAGCTTGCCCGACGTCAGGGCGCGGCGGCAGCGCTCGCCGGCTGGCGGCGCTAGACGCGGCGTCGACCCGCCGTTCAGGATCGCGCAATCCGTGACGGCCATCACATCGACGGGAAAGGGCCTCTGGCACGGTCTGGTCATCGGGAAGCGATCGGGCTTCCGAAACACTCGAAGGAGAGTTCCATGACCAGCATCACCACCAAAGTGCTCGCCGTCGCCGCTCTCGCGCTCGCCGGCTCCGTCACCTTCGCCGCCACCGATGCCGAGGCCCGCGGGTTCCGCGGCGGCGGCTTCCACGGTGGCGGGTTCCACGGCGGCTTCCACGGCGGCGCCTTCCGCCACGGCGGCCCCCGCTTCGGCATCCGCCCGGCCTGGGCGGGACCTAGCCGCTGGCACGGTCACCGCCCCTGGGGCTGGCACCGCCGCCATGTCCAGTTCGGGATCATCGGTGTCGGAGCCGCCATCGCTCCGGCCTGCACCATCATCCGCCGCTTCGACCCGGTCTATGGCGTCTATCGCCGCGTGACCGTCTGCGACTGAGGCTCACCAGCAACGACGCGAGGGGCGGCTCCACGAGCCGCCCCATTCCGCGTGCGGCCGTCACGCGCCGTCATCCATCGTGATGGCGGCAGGTTTGCGCTGAAGCCAGCGGAAATCGTATAGGAGCGGCCACAGGATGCGGCGACAGCGTCGCTCCGACCAATTCCCGAGGCCGTCACATGACCCTGTCCCCTTCCCCGACGACGCCCCTTCGCATCGGTGTGGTCGGCCTTGGCGTGATGGGCAAGAACCACGCCCGCGTGCTTGCCGAACTGCCCGGCGTGACGCTGGCGGGCGTCGCCGACCCCGATGCGGCGCAGGTCGAGTTCGTCACATCGCGGCTGGGCTGCCCGGGTTTCGCCTCGCTCGACGCGCTCATGGACGCCGGCGTCGATGCCCTGACCATCGCCGCCCCGACCCAGCTCCATACCCCCATCGCGCTCGCCGCCATCGCCCGCGGCATCCACGTGCTGGTGGAAAAGCCCATTGCCCAGTCGGTCGAGGAAGGCCGCCGCATCATCGAGGCGGCGGAAAAGGCCGGCGTGACGCTGATGATCGGCCATGTCGAGCGCTTCAACCCGGCGGTGCAGTCGATCCGCCAGGCCATCGCCGGCGACGACATCCTCTCCATCCAGATCACCCGCGTCGGCCCCTTCCCGCCGCGCATGTCCGACATCGGCGTGGTCATCGACCTCGCCGTTCACGACATCGACCTGATCCGCTGGTTCACCGGCTCGGAGATCGCCGAGATCCAGCCGCAGACCAACTCGATCCATGCCGCGCGCGAGGACATCGCCCTGCTGCAGTTCCGAACCGCCTCGGGCGTCCTCGCCCACATCAACACGAACTGGTTGACGCCCTTCAAGGCGCGCACGGTGCACGTCGCGACACGCAACAAATACATCACCGGCGACCTGATCACCCGCC
>CAZEZD010000009.1:0-6500 GCA_964516115.1 uncultured Hyphomicrobiales bacterium | reverse complement strand
GCTTCGACTACAAGCCCGACGGCTCCTATTCGATGCGGCACCTGTCGGTCGCCTATGCCGAGCCGCTGCGCGCCGAACTCACCGCCTTCGTGGAGGCGGTCCGGACCGGCTCGGCGCCCGTTACCGGCGGCGCAGACGGCCTCGCCTCCCTCGACATCGCCATGCGCTGCCTGGGCGAGCGCCATGCGCCGATTCTGCAACCGAAGCTTGTGGTCGGTGGGCGCGCATAACTCCCCACCTCCGGCGCGCCTTGCACCTGCACGCGCCCCCTCCGACTATCCTCCCCCAAGGCGACGCTGGATCGCCGCCGGGAGGTGACGCGATGGACTACCGCACGCTCGGAGGCTCGGGCCTCAAGATTCCCGCCCTGATGCTCGGCACCGCGACCTTCGGCGGCGGCAGCGAGTTCCTGCGCAAATGGGGCGCGACAGACGTCGCGGAAGCGACGCGCCTCGTCGATATCTGCCTTGAGCTCGGCTGCACCATGTTCGACACCGCCGACGGCTATTCGACGGGACTGTCGGAGGAAATCCTCGGCGAGGCCATCAAGGGGCGCCGCGACAAGGTACTCATCGCCACCAAGACCGGCATGCCCATGGGTCCCGGCCCCAACGACATCGGCACCTCGCGCCACAAGATCATCGCCTCCTGCGAAGCCAGCCTGAAGCGTCTCGGCACCGACCATGTGGACCTCTACCAGCTCCACGCCTTCGACGCGCTGACCCCTATCGAGGAGATGCTGCAGGCGCTCGACGCGCTGATCCGCGCGGGAAAAATCCGCTATTTCGGCGTCTCCAACTATTCCGGCTGGCACCTGATGAAGATGCTGGCCCTCGCCGACCGCCACGGCCTGCCGCGCCCGGTCACCCACCAGGCCTATTACACGCTGGTGGCGCGCGACTTCGAATGGGAGTTGATGCCGCTCGGCCTCGACCAGAACGTCGGGACGCTGGTCTGGTCGCCGCTGTCGGGCGCCAAGCTCTCCGGCAAGATCGGGCGAACAAGGCGCCCGCCGGAGGACAGCCGGCTGGCGACGGATGCAAGCTGGCCCGTGCCCGAGGAGCGGCTCTACAGCGTCACGGACGCGCTGGAGATCGTAGCGCAGCAGGTCGGCCGGTCCATCCCGCAGGTTGCGCTGGCATGGCTCCTGACCCGGCCGACGGTGTCCTCCATCGTCATCGGCGCACGCAACGAGGCGCAGCTCCGCGACAATCTCGCCGCCTGCGAGCTGAAGCTGACCGCAGAGCAGATCGCGATCCTCGACAAGGCCAGCGCGATTCCGCCCGCCTATCCCTACTGGCACCAGCGCCGCACCATGATGACCCGCAACCCGCCACCGGTGGTGTGAAGCCCGGCCTGGGCGGCCATCACTTGTCGTCCCCCTGTCACCTTGCGATGCTCTGCATCGCAAGGGTCGAGCCGGACGGGAACCGGTGGCCCGGGCAGATCGGGATGACGCCATGGATCACGGCACACAGCGCGTCACCATCATGGGAGCCGGCTATGTCGGCCTCGTCACCGGGGCGTGCCTGGCGCGCATCGGCCACGACGTGATGGTGGTCGATCATGACCGAACACGCATTGAGGGTCTCGTTGCCGGACGCATGCCGATCTTCGAACCCGGCCTTGCCGAACTCGTGGCGGAGCAGGTGGACGCCGGCCGTCTGCGCTTCGCCGCGGACCTCGCCGGCAACGTCATGGATGCTGACGCGATCTTCATCTGCGTCGGCACGCCTCCGCGGCCCTCCGATGGCCATGCCGACATGGCCCAGGTCATGGCCGCGGCCGCCGAGGTGGCGCGCAACCTGTCGGGATTTGCCGCCATCGCCGTGAAATCGACCGTCCCGGTCGGCACCGGCGACGAGGTCGAGGCGCTGATGCGCGCCATGCGGCCCGAGGTCGATGTCGCGGTGGTCTCGAACCCTGAATTCCTGCGCGAGGGCGTTGCCATCGCCGACTTCATGCGCCCCGACCGCATCGTCGTCGGCATCGGGGACCCGCGGGCGGGCGCGATCATGGCGTCCATCTACCGGCCGCTGACCGATGCCGGCGCCCCGCTCCTCGTCACCAACCGCCGGGCCGCGGAACTGATCAAATATGCCGCCAACTCGTTCCTGGCGCTGAAGATCACCTACATCAACGAGATCGCCAATCTCTGCGAGGAGATCGGCGCAGATGTCGGGGACGTGGCGCGCGGCATCGGTCTCGACCCGCGCATCGGTGAGCGATTCCTGAAGGCCGGCCCCGGCTTCGGAGGGTCCTGCTTCCCGAAGGACCTGCTGGCGCTGATGAAGACCGCGCAGGATCACGGCGTGCCGCTGCGCTCCGTGGAGACGGCGATTGCCGTCAACGACGCCCGCAAGGGCGAGATGGTTCGCAAGATCGTGCGTGCCTCCGACGGATCGGTCGCCGGCAAGATCGTCGCCGTGCTGGGCCTCACCTTCAAGGCCGGCACCGACGACATGCGCTCGTCCCCGGCACTCGTCATCCTGCCGCAACTGCAGAAGCAAGGCGCGCACATCGTCGCCTATGATCCAGCCGGAATGGCCAATGCCGCCCCGCTGCTGCCGGGCGTGGCCATGGCTGACAGCGCCATGGCGGCGCTGGCCGGAGCCGATGTCGCGGTAATCCTCACCGAATGGGAGGAGTTCGCCGCGCTCGATCTCGTGGCGGCCGCGACGACCATGCGGCAGCCCGTTCTGGTCGACCTGCGCAATCTCGTCGAGCCCGAGGCGGCGGCCCGGGCCGGGTTCACCTACCGGTCGATCGGCCGGGCCTTGCGCGAGGGTGCGCATCCGCCGCTCGCCCGGGCCGCCGAATAGCGCGTCCGCCTGTCCCTTGGCACTTTCTTGACCTCTTTCCGCTAGGCCATGAGCCGGGACATCCGGCGCGCCAGACCGCCGCCAGCGGGGAAAGACCATGACCGTTCTCGTCACCGGCGGCGCCGGCTATATCGGCAGCCACATGGTTCTCGAACTTCTCGACGCGGGCGAAAGCGTCGTGGTTCTCGACAACCTGTCCACGGGCTTTGCCTGGGCGGTGGACCCGCGCGCAACCCTGATCGTCGGCGACATGGGTGACCAGAAACTGGTCGAGACCATCATGCGGCTTCACGGCATCGATGCCGTGATCCACTTCGCCGCCCGCATCGTTGTGCCGGACTCGGTCGCCGATCCGCTCGGCTACTATCTCGCCAACACCGTGAAGACCCGCGCCGTCATTGCCGCGGCCGTCGCTTCGGGCGTCCGGCGCTTCATCTTTTCCTCGACCGCCGCGGTCTATGGCACGCCCGAGGTCATGCCGGTGAACGAGGAGGCCGCGACACGGCCCGAGAGCCCCTACGGGACATCGAAGCTGATCACCGAATGGATGCTGCGCGATGCCGCAGCCGCCCATGACCTGACCTATGTCGTGCTGCGCTATTTCAACGTCGCCGGCGCCGATCCGAAGGGCCGCACCGGCCAGTCGACCCCCAACGCCACCCATCTCATCAAGGTGGCGGTGCAGACGGCGCTCGGCCTCCGGCCGAAGATGGATGTCTTCGGCACCGACTATCCGACGCCGGACGGCACCTGCCTGCGCGACTACATCCACGTCACCGATCTCGTGCGCGCGCATCTGTCCGCCCTCGCCCACCTGCGTTCCGGCGGCGAGAGCATGGTCGCCAACTGCGGCTACGGTCATGGCTATTCGGTGAAGGAGGTGATCGACACCGTCCGCTCCGTGACCAAGGTCGACTTCCGCGCCGACTACGCGCCGCGCCGTCCGGGCGACGCCGCCGCCGTGGTGGCGGACGCCACCCGCGCCCGCACCCGCCTCGGCTGGACCCCCGAACACGACGATCTCACCGAGATCGTCGAGGCCGCCTATGCGTGGGAGCGCCGCCTGGCGAACGGGCCCAGCTGAGATCCGTAGTCCCATCTCTTTCACGAGGCATGGAAAAGGGTGGCGCGCAGGTCCCTGATGCTATGGGCGCCCATGCGGCGCCGCCACGTTAGTCACTCACTGGTTACATACTTGATTGACGCTTCCCGGGGCGGCGGCTAACGTTTCGACCCAAGAGATGCCCCACAGGCATCCAGCCATCAGGGAGGATATCGTGATCACCAGAAGACTGGCGCTCGCCGCCGTTCTCGCCGCCGCCGCGGCCATCCCCGCCACCGCCCAGACCTTCCCCTCGCGTCCCATCACCATGGTGGTGCCCTTTGCGGCCGGCGGACCAACCGACATCGTGGCGCGGCTCGTCGCCGAGCGCATGTCGCAGTCGCTCGGCCAGCAGGTCGTGGTGGAGAATGTCGCGGGCGCCGCCGGCACGACGGGCGCGGCGCGCGTCGCCCGTGCCGAGGCCGACGGCCACACCATTCTCATGGGGCCGATGAGCACCATGAGCTTCTCGCCGGCGCTCTACCCGAACCTCACGTTCAACCCGCTGACCGACTTCGAACCGGTGGGCATCGCCGCCTCCGCGCCGATCATGCTGGTCTCCGCCAAGAAGCTGCCGAGCACGACCCTCGCCGAATTCTCCGCCCATCTGAAGGCCAATGCCGCGACGGTGAACAACGGCAATGCGGGCGTCGGCTCCACCTCGCACCTCGCCTGCACGCTGCTCAACCAGCGCCTCGGCGTCTCGCCCACGCTCGTCCCCTACCGCGGCACCGGTCCGGCCATCCAGGACCTCGTCGCCGGCAATGTCGGCTACATCTGCGACCAGGTGACGAGCCTGATGAGCCAGGTCCAGGGCGGCACCATCACGCCGCTCGCCATCCTTGCCCCCACCCGTTCGCCTGTCCTGCCCAATGTCCCGACGGCGACCGAAGCCGGCATGGCCGGCGTCGACATGGTGGTATGGAATGCCGTCTTCGCGCCGAAGGGCACGCCGGCCCCGGTGATCGCGGCCCTCAACGCCGCCCTGCGCAAGGCCATCGACGACCCGACGGCGAGGGCGCGCTTCCTTCAGCTCGGCGCCGAGGCTCCGGTCGAGGCGCAACGCTCGCCCGAGGCACTTCGTGCCGTGCATGCGGCGGACGTGACGAAGTGGGGCGACGTCATCCGCGCCGCGAATATTCGGATCCAGTGACGGCGAGGGGCTGCAGAACCAGCCCCTCGCTTCCACCGCCTTGCTCTACCGCGGTGCGTCCTGATGCAGGGAGCATTTCCCGCCACCGTTTGTGAAGCCCGCGCATGCGCCTGTCCCTCTGCAACGAAGTGCTCCAGCCCTTCGACCTCGCCCGGCAATGCGCCTTCGCGAAGGCGGTCGGCTATGACGGTCTGGAGATCGCGCCCTTCACGCTGGCGGAAGCGCCGCACCGGCTGCCGGCGGCCGAGATCGCCGCGGCCCGCCGGACGGTCGAGGACCACGGCCTCGCCGTCACCGGCCTGCACTGGCTGCTGGTGACACCGGAGGGCCTGTCCATCACCAGCCCCGACGATGCCGCGCGCGCCCGCACGCGCGACGTCATCCTCGGCCTCCTCGACCTCGCCGCCGGGCTCGGCGCGAAGGTCATGGTCCACGGCTCGCCCGCCCAGCGGCGCCCTGCGGACGGTCAGAGCCACGACGACGCCTGGCGGCGCGCCCGCGACCTCTTCGCGGCCCTTGCGCCCGAGGCGGCCGCGAGAAGCCTCACCTATTGTCTCGAACCGCTAGCCCCACCGGACAACGTCTTCATCCAGACGATCGAAGAGGCCGCGCGCATGGTCGAGGACATCGGCCATCCCGCCTTGCGCACCATGATCGACACCTCGGGCGCCTCCGCCCACGAGACGGACGCGGTCGCCGACCTTGTCAGGCGGTGGGTGCCGACCGGCCTGATCGGCCATGTCCAGCTCAACGACGCCAACCGCCGCGGCCCCGGCGAGGGCCAGGACCGCTTCGCGGGCGTCCTGAAGGCGCTGCGGGAGACCGGCTATGCCGGCGACATCGCCATCGAACCCTTCATCTACGATCCCGATGGCCCTGCCTGCGCGGCCCGCGCCGCCGGCTATGTGCGCGGCCTCCTGGAGGCGCTGGACGCGCCGTCATGACGGGCGCGGCCCATCGTGCAAATCTCGGCCTCGACGGCGAATCGCCAGGGCGGCGCCGATGACGGACGGGGACGGCGTGGCAGAACCTGCACCAGTGGCGAAGGCAGTTCGCAAGCGCGACAGCGCGGGCACGCGCGCGCGTATCCTCAACGTCGCCACCCGCGAATTCGCCAACAAGGGGTTCGAGGGAGCGAAGACCGACGACATCGCGGATCGCGCGCGCATCAACAAGCGCATGATATATCACTATTTTTCGTCAAAGGAGCTGCTCTACCTGGCGGTCCTCGAGGCCGCCTATGAGCGCGCCCGCTCGGCTGAACAGAAACTGGAGCTCGACCGCCTGGCACCGGTCGAGGCGCTGACCCGCTTCGTCGAATTCACCTTCGACTCGTTCGTGCGTGACCGCACCTTCATCAACCTGCTCGCGACCGAGAACCGCCAGCGCGCCAAGGTTCTGAAGAAGTCGGCGCAGGTGAACC
>CAZEZD010000008.1:20764-23088 GCA_964516115.1 uncultured Hyphomicrobiales bacterium | reverse complement strand
CCCTCCAGGCCTGATGTTCAACACGCCGCCCATACACAAAATTGCTGACAGTCCCTCCAGTGACCTGATGCTGCTGTCGCGCGGGACGTCGACGCCGTCCGCCTTCAGGCTGGACGTGACGACCGATGCAAGCGGAGCGCTCACATCGGTGTCCGTCAACGGCGATCCATCGCTGTTCACGGTGAATGGCGCCCGCATCATCGGGGCCGCGGGCACGATCTACGAGGGTTATACCCTCGTCTATGTCGGTAAGTCGTCCGGCTCGATCGACGTCTCGTTCAGCACCGGCATCGCCGAGCTTCTCTACCAGACCACCCATGCGGTCGCGAACAGCTCCACCGGCACGCTCCAGACGCTCATCGACAATCTGGAGAGCACATCCGACAGCCTCCAGACGAAAAGCGACAGCATCCGCACGTCAGCCGAAACCTATCGCACCAATCTGACCAGGCGCTATGCCCAGTATCAGGCCGCCATCGCGGCGGCCGAGTCCACCCAGGACTATCTCACCGCCTTGCTCGACCAATGGAACAGTTCGTGATGAACCAGAGATTGAACCACGCCATTTCGGCCTATCGCACCACGGCCACCCGCGTGCATCCACTCGTTGCGGTCGTCAGGCTCTTCGACGAGGCGCTGGTGCAGATCCGCCGTGCGGTTCAGGCGATCGAGACGAGGAAGCATGAGGACAGCTTCATCGCCGTCGCCAAGGCCGGCCTCATCCTTCAGGGGCTCAGCCACAACCTGCGCTTCGACAAGGGCGGCGACGTCGCCGAGATCCTGCTGAAGGCCTACAATCAGAACGCCATCGCCCTGCATACGGCCTACGGGAGGCCGGACGCCGCCGCGCGTTACCGCAAGATTGCCCTGGGGCTGGCGGAATTGCGCGATGCCTGGGCTTCGGCGGCCGGCATGCGGACCCTCGCCGAAGAGGCGCAGATGGTGTCCCGGCCCGTCGCACGGCCGTCGTGACCCGGCCAACTTGCCTCTCGCCAAATCATCTGTGTTTCGCGTAACAATTCGACACGAGGTGTTGCACACCGTCACAGACGGATACGGCAACATGCAATCGCGCGTCGGTGGGCGCGCCGGCATGCGAAGGCTTTTGACGGGCGGATCCCATGCAACGCTTGGATTTCCAGGATGCCCTCGACCGCTTCGGGGACGATCTGTCCCGCTGGCCGGCAGCCGAGCGGGTGCTGGGTGAAGCGATGCTGCGCGACGATCCAACTGCCAGGCGCCTGATCGAGGACGCCCGCCTGCTGAAATCCCTGATCACCACCACCTCGACCATCCGTGCGCCTGCCGGACTGGCCGACCGTATCGTCAGTCTCGCCCGGGAAACCGCCCCCGCACTGCCCCATGTCGCCTCTCCACCGACCGCGGCTGTCGACCGCGCTCCGCGGGGGCGTCTTGACACCGCCGTGCCGCATCGGCTTCGCCGTCCCGGCTGACGACCGGCGGCGTCGTTCCCCAAGATGAACCTTGCGTCGCGCCGTCCCGCTGTCGGCATGCGGGTTACGGGATTGCCTGTGCCAGTTTCACGCTTGTCGTCAGCACTTCATTCATACTTGAAATCGCTGACGTTTCCGCTGTTCGGCTTCGGCA
Source organism: uncultured Hyphomicrobiales bacterium (assembly GCA_964516115.1). GTDB lineage: Bacteria > Pseudomonadota > Alphaproteobacteria > Rhizobiales > Phreatobacteraceae > Phreatobacter. Next base: position 21,480 of record CAZEZD010000008.1, on the reverse strand, counting down.
GAATCCGCGCCTGAATTTCCTCACCCGACCGTTTCACTAGCGACGCCACACGAACCGTCGTCGCCCACGAAACCCCGATCTCCGGCACCGGAGGTCGGGCAACGGTCGAGGTCTGCCATGAGCATCAGTGCCCTCTCATCCACCAGCACGACGAGCACGTCGAGCACCTCCTCGACGTCGAGTGCGTCGAGCTTCTCCAGCGACGATTTTCTCAAGCTGCTGGTCGAGCAGTTGCAGAACCAGAACCCGCTCGACACCACCGACACCAGCGAGTTGATGGACCAGATGATGTCCTATGCCAGCTATGACCAGCAGGCACAGACGAATAACACTCTGACCCAGCTGTCGAGCACCCTGTCCGAGCTCTCCTCGAAGGTTTCGGGAATCGCCTCCAAGCTCGACATCTCGGTCTGAGGCGCCTGTCATGAGCCTCTCCGGCGCCCTCAATTCGGCCGTCTCGGCGCTGAGCTCGCAGAGTTCGGCCCTGGCGATGATTTCCGACAACATCGCCAATGCCGGCACCTACGGCTACAAGACCGTCTCGGCGAGCTTCGAAAGCCTGCTCACCGGCACATCATCGTCGACCTATTCAGCCGGCGGCGTGGCGGTCAGTACCGTCTCGAACATCTCGATGCAGGGTCTGCTGACAGCGAGCACGACCTCCACCAACATGGCCATCGACGGCAACGGCTTCTTCGTTGTCGCCACCGGCAGCG
>CAZEZD010000008.1:0-20754 GCA_964516115.1 uncultured Hyphomicrobiales bacterium | reverse complement strand
GAGTTCACGGTCGACGCCAGCGGCTATCTGACGAACGGCGACTACTATCTTCAGGGCTGGCCGACCGATGCCAGCGGCAATGTCGTCGGCGGCACCACGGCGAGCGCGCTCGAATCGATCAGCACCACGGCCGTCTCGAGCATTGCCGCGGCGACCACCGAACTCAGCCTGAGGGCGAACCTGCCGGCCGATGCCGCGGTCGGCGCAACCTTCACCAGCGAAGTGGAGATCTATGATTCACTCGGCACAGCGGCGAAGACCAGCATCACCTGGACCAAGACGGCCGAGAACGAGTGGACGGCGAGCTATTCCAATCCCACCAGTTCGGATGGCTCCACCGTGCTCGCCAGCGTCACCAGCGACCCGGTGGTCATCAGCTTCAATTCCAACGGCACCCTCGCCAGCACCACGCCGAACCCGCCGACAGTCACCATTTCGGGCTGGACGACCGGCGCGGCCGACAGTTCGATTGCGGTGAACATGGGCACGGCCGGAACCTCCAGCGGCCTGTCGCAGCTCTCCACAGGCGCCTCGACGCTGAGTGTCAGTCTTCAGAGCGAGCAGGACGGCGTCAGCTTCGGCAGCCTCAGCGGCATCACCATCTCGAACGGCACGGTCTATGCGAGCTATGACAACGGCCAGCAGCGGGCGATCTACAAGGTGGCAGTGGCCACCTTCAACAATCCCGATGGCCTGAGCGCCGAGGGCAGCGGCGTCTATTCTGCCAGCACAGCTTCCGGCGGCAGCACGCTCAACATTGCCGGGACCAATGGCGCCGGAAATATCGTCGGCAGCAAGCTTGAGGCGAGCACCACGGACACCAGCCGCGAATTCTCCAGCATGATGTCGGCGCAGCAGGCCTATTCGGCCGCGGCCCAGGTCATGTCGGCTGCCAACAAGATGTACGACACGCTCATCTCGGCCGTCCGATGAGCCGTCCCCGTCCGTTCCCCCGCCGCCAGGAGGCTGATCCGTTCGGCGACCGCCTCGAACGGGCGATACGGCACGCGCAATCCCGCTTCGGCCCGGGCGAGCGCCCGCCGCCCCAGGACGGGGCGGCGAGGCGTGAGTTGGTGGCACTGCTCACCGACCTCGACGCCCTCATCCGCGACCTCAAGGCGGGGCGGGCCAGCGTGCGGATCGAACTCGACGCGATCCTCGCTGAGACCAGAGCCGGCGACGCCTATCGCCGCACCGCAGCCTTGCGAACCGGTGGGCAAACCGGTCGCGCAGCCAACCAGGGACCTGTCCGATGACGCTTTTCACCGCAGACCAGATCGACGCCATGGTGGTCCGCATCATCACGCTGATCGACGCGATGGCCGAGGTCATCCGCGAGGACAATGCCCTGCTGGCGAAAGGCGTCCCCGCTTCGCTGACAGACGCCGTCACCCGCAAGGCCTCGCTCGCTGCGGAACTCGAGCAATGGACCCTGGCGGTTCGGCAACGCAAGCTGCGCCTCGAACAGGCCGATCCCGAATTGCGCGGCTGGATGACGCGGCGCGGCGCGGACCTGCAGGCCGAGATGAACGAGAACGTCGACCGGCTGGAGGCTGCGATCGAGGCTACCCGCCGGCGGGTCGACGCGGTCATGCGCGCCATGCGCGAGCAGGTGACCGATCACGGCTCCTACCAGGCCAATGGCCGCGTCATGACCCATGCGCGGCCGGCTCCGGCCGGTGTGGTCGGACGGCTCGTCTGAGGTACCCGGACGCACCGCATCGGGGGTGAGGAGGCAGTCATGTCGTTTTCGACGATTCGCAGCATCGCCTATTCGTCGCTGTCCGCGGCGCAATACCAGATGAGCGTCACCTCCTCTAACATCGCGAATGCCGACACGACGGGCTACACGCGCAAGACGGCGAACCAGGCCGCGGCGGTTTCCAATGGAGTCGGCACCGGCGTCACCATCACGGCGGTGACCAGCAGCGTCGACAAATACCTGGTCAAGGACCTCGTGGCTGCGGCGAGCGCTCTGGGGTCCGCCTCGGCGACCGATACATTCGCCTCGCGGCTACAATCGCTCTACGGGACGACGTCGGGCTCGAGCGGCACCTCCCTCGCGAGCAGCCTCGTCAGCCTTGAAGCCGCGATGTCCTCGCTCGCCACCACGCCGGAGAGCGAGACCCTGAAGGCGCAGGCGGTGCAGGCGCTGGAGGATGTGGCAGCCCAGTTGCGGGAAACCTCTTCGGGCATCCAGAGCCTTCGGGCCGATGCCGATGCGGGGATCGAGGACGCGGTCGCGACTGTCAACGATGCGCTCGGCACCATCGCCGATCTCAACGCCCAGATTGCCGCGACCCAGGCGCGTGGCGGATCGACCGCCGATCTGGAGGACCTCCGCAATACCGCCCTCCAGGCCATCGCGACCGAGATGGACATCTCCTACTACGTCAATTCCGACAACCAGATGCGCATCTACTCGAGCGGCGGGACGACGCTGCTCGACAGTTCCGTGCACGCGCTCTCCTACAGAGCGACCTCTGCGGTGACGGCCGATACGGTGTTTGGCGCCATCACGGTCGACGGCAAGGACATCACAGGCCAGATCAGCTCGGGAACAATCGGCGCCCTGGTCACCCTGCGCGACGAGACGCTGGTCGCCAGCCAGGACGAACTCGATGCGCTGGCCGGAGGGCTGATCGCCGCGCTGAACAGCGCCTACAATGCCGGCAGCGCCCTTCCATCTCCCGACAGCCTGACCGGTTCGGTCGCCGTCGCCGGCTCCGATGCGTTCTCGGCTACCGGAACACTCCGCGTGGCCCTGACCGATGCGACGGGCAGCCTCGTCTCCTACGCCGATCTCGAGCTGTCGAGCTACGCGACGGTGGACGAGGTTGTCTCGGCGCTCGACGCCCTCGACGGCATCAGCGCCTCGCTGGACGCCAGCGGGCATCTCGTGATAGCCGCGCAAGCCAGTGGGCAGGGCGTGAGCCTCGCCGATCTGGATGCGGCGGTCGGGAGCGATGGCGCCGGGTTCGCGGCCCATTTCGGGCTGAACGACCTGCTGGCCGGCACGGGTGCGGCCACGATAGCGGTTCGTCCCGACATTCTGGCCCAATCCGGAACGCTGGCCACGGGGGGTCTCAGCACCGCCGCCGTTCTGACGACCGGCGCGGCCGTGATCAGCAGCGGCGAGAACGGGATTGCCCAGGGCCTGAGCGACGCGCTCGGCGGCAAGACCGCCTTCGCCGCCGCCGGGAGCCTGGCCGCAGGCCAGGAGAGCTTCGCGGACTATGCGGCGCGCATCGTCTCGGCAGCAGCGGGCCGCGCGACGTCGGCAGCCACCGATCTGACAGCCAAGCAGACGGCGCAACAGACCCTGTCCGATCTGTTCTCCTCCCAGACGGGCGTCAATCTCGACGAGGAGACGGCCCGGCTCAGCGAACTCGAGCAGCAGTATTCGACAGCCGCCCAACTCCTGCAGGTCCTGAACGCCATGTTCGACGCCCTGCTGGCAGCGGCCCAATCGACCTGACGGGGAGGGGACCACCATGGCCATGCGGGTCGCCACCTTCGCGATGAACGAGCGCATGTTGTCGGCGTCCCTGCAGACGCAGGCCAAGATGGCGCGGATGCAGATCCAGGAGGCGACCGGCCTTGTCTCCACCGACTATGGCGGGTTTGGCGCCTCCGCCTCCCGGGTCCTCAACCTGGAAGTGTCGCTGGCACGTTCGAAGGCCTATGGCGCGGCTGCGGACGAGGCGAACAGCCGCGTTCAGGTCATGTACGACCAGATGTCCACGATAACGGACATCCTGACCGACCTGCGCGCGCAGGTGACCGCGGCTCGCGGAACCAACAGCACGGCGACCTCCGATGCGAGTCTCGCGGCGTCCGCCGCCAGCGCCCTGGCGGATCTCGCCGGGCTCCTGAACGTCCGCTACGAGGGGCGCTACCTGTTCGCGGGGAGCGCCACGACCACCGCGCCCGTCGACCTGAGCGCCTACGATCCGGCGGAGCTGACCACCGCCGACACGAGCTATTATCAGGGCAACGGCACCGTCGCCGCGGTGCAGGTTTCCTCGGAGCGGTCCATCTCCTATGGCGTCACCGCGGCTGATCCGGCTTTCGAGGCGATGTTCCACGCGGTGCATGCCCTGGCCGGCGTGGACGGCTCCACGTCTGACAGCGCGTTCGAGGCGCTCTCGACGCTGCTGGTCTCGGCGCTGGACTCGGTCACGGCGGTTCAGTCGCGCCTGTCGTTAAGTTCCGCGGCGCTGGAGCGGGCTTCGACCTCGCAGCAGGACTATCAGGATTTCGTCTCGACCACCCTGACCGGCCTCACCGGGGTCGACGTCGCAGCCGCCACGGTGCAACTGACCGCATACGAGACGCAGCTCCAGGCTTCTTACGCGGCGGTCGCCAAGGTTCAGGGCCTGTCGCTGCTGGACTATCTGCGCTGAGGTTCAAAGGCCCGGTGCGCGCGTGCCGTTCAGGAACACGCCAATGGCGGCGTCGATCCGGCGCTGTCGGTCGGGAGCCTCGCCATGATCAGTGCGCGGCATCATGGCGCCGAACATCATGTCGAGCAGCACGCCGGCGCAGGCTGTCGGGTCATCAGTGACGAGGCGGCCGCGCGCGACTTGCCGCGCGATCCAGGCGACCAGTTCGGCCTCCGCCACGCGCGGACCGCGGGAAACGAAGATGTCGTGCAGTTCGGGAAAGGCGCGGGACTCCGCGACAATCAACCGGATCAGGCCGTCATGCCCGATCGCCTCGCCCTCATCACCGTCAACGCGGAATATCCGCCTGATCGCCTGCTCCGGAGGCTCGTCGGTCTCGCAGGGCAAGTCGAGAATCGATCGCCGATGGGCCTCGACGATGGCACCGATCAGTTGGGCCTTGCTCGCGAAGATCTCGTAGAGCGTCTTCTTCGACAGCTGCGCACGACGGGCGACGCCGTCCATGGTCATGGCGCCATAGCCGGCCGCAAGGAGCAGTTCGCGCGCCGCGGCAAGTGCGCGGTCGCGCTGATCGCCGGGTGGGAGGACGCGCGGGCGACCACGCCTTGCTGTCGCAGAGACCTGTGAAGCATCGTCGTCGGGCAAGCTCTGAACCTTTCGTGATCGTGCTGATGGCCTTCGCACATTGACCCTAGCAGGACACTGCTATTAAATAAACTCAGTAGTTTCCAATTGTTTCTGGGACCATGATCATCCTATCCCGCACGCACGCAATGGCATCATGCCGTCGCCCGAACGGCCGCGCCATGCTCATGATCGCACCGGTGTTGCTCGGTCTTGCGGGCTGTGCGGTCGGTCCCGACTACCGCATGCCGGGGGTGGCGCTGTCGTCCCATCACGCCAATGCCCGCAATGCGCCGCCGATCCGGCCCGGCGAACTCGCGGACTGGTGGAAGCGTCTGGGCGATCCCGTCCTCGACGGCCTGATCGAGGAGGCCATCGCCGCCAATCTCGATGTGGCCTCCGCCAAGGCGCGCATCCGCGAGGCGCGCGCGACCCGGCGGCAAACGGCTGCCGGGCTGTTTCCGCAGGTCGATGGCGGTGCCTTGTCGTCCCATTCCCGGTCCAGTGCCTCCGCTTCGGGTGGCAATGTCACGTCCAATCTCTACCAGGCGGGATTTGACGCGAGTTGGGAACTCGACCTCTTCGGTCAGACGCGCCGCGGCATCGAGGCTGCCGACCGCGGCATCGAGGCGGCGGAGGAGAGCCTGAGGTCGACGGTGCTGACGCTGGTCGGTGACGTAGCGCAGAACTATGTCGAGGCGAGAGGCAGCCTTGCCCGGGCCGGGCTCGCGCGCCGGACCTCCACCCTCCAGCGCCAGACGGCCGCTCTGACCCGCGCCAAGTTCGAGGCCGGGGCCTCCTCGGCGGTCGACGTGGCCAAAGCGACGGCTCTGGCGAGCAGCACCGCGGCCAATATCCCGACCCTGGAGACGGCCTTTGCCGCCTCGACCCACCGGATCGGCGTTCTCATCGGACGCCCGCCGGCGGCGATTGTCGCGCGGTTGCGGCGGAATGCCGCCATTCCCTCTCCCCGCCGCAATCTCCCACCCGGGGTACCGGCCGATGTTCTGCTTCAGCGTCCCGATGTGCGACAGGCCGAGCGCCAACTGGCGCAGGCCACCGCAAAGGTCGCGCAGGCCGAGGCGGCGCGCTATCCGAGCGTCTCGCTGACCGGGTCACTGGTCACCAGCGGCATCCGCATCGGCGATCTCGCCAACGGATCCTCGCTCGCCTGGTCCTATGGTCCGTCGGTCACGATTCCCGTCTTCAATGCGGGCCGCCTGCGCGCAGCTGTCGAGGTTCAGGAGGCGCAGCGGGATCAGTCCTATGCCGCCTTTCACCAGTCGCTTCTCTCTGCGCTCGAGGATGTCGAGAACGCCCTGGTCGGTCTCGCCCAGCAACGCATCCGCTACCAGAGCCTTTCGACCGCGGCGCGCAGTTACCGCGAGGCGGCACGACTGGCGCGGGTCCTCTACGGGCAGGGAGCCTCCAGCTTCCTCGAAGTTCTCGATGCCGAGCGGTCGCTCTACGAGTCCGAGGATTCGCTGCTGCAAAGCCAGGTGCTGATCGCCACGCGTTTCATTGCGCTCGGCAAGACGCTTGGAGGCGGCTGGAGCGGCACTCTCGATCCTTCGAAACCCCTCGTGATTGATCGCGACACCGGCCCGCGGTTCGCCCGCTAGAGGCCCGTGCGCATCCTCATATCCAGGAGCCCGGCCGTTGCCGGGAATGCCTTTGAAACGCAAGATCGTTGTCCTCCTTCTGCTCCTTGTCGCCGCCGCCTCGGCCTATGCCCTGCGCGATGTGCTTTCCGTCAAGCCGACATCTGCGGGGCTCCTGACGACCTCCGCTGCGGTCGGCGACGTGGAGGTCACGGTGTTGGCGAGCGGCACGGTGAAGCCCGCGAAGCTCGTTGCCGTCGGCGCTCAGGTCTCGGGCCGCGTGCTGTCGATCCCGGTGCGGATCGGCCAGGTGGTCAGGAAGGGCGATCTCGTCGCCGAGATCGACTCGCTCACCCAGCAGAACACGCTGCGCAGCGCCGACGCGGCGCTGGCCAGTACCCGCGCCCAGCGCGAGGAGAAGGCGGTCATCCTCGCCTATGCAGAGTTGAAGCTGGACCGCCAGCGCACCATGCTGGCGCAGACGGCGGGATCGCGCGCGGATTTCGAGACCGCCGAACAGACGGTGAAGCAGACCCGCACGCAGATTGCCCAACTCGACGCACAGATCGCCCAGGCCGAGGTGTCGGTGGCGACCGCGCGGGTCAATCTTGGCTATACCCGGATCACCGCGCCGATCGACGGAACGGTGCTGTCGGTGACGGCGCAGGAAGGGCAGACGCTGAACGCCGCACAGACCACGCCGACGGTCGCCGTCATCGGCCAGGTCGACGTGATGACGGTGAAGGCCGAGATCTCCGAGGCCGACGTGGTGCGGATGAAGGTCGGCCAGCCGCTCCACTTCACCATCCTCGGCGACCCGGACCGGCGTTTCGCGGCGAGGGTCGAATCGATCGATCCGGCCCCGGAATCGGTGAAGAGCGACAGCAGTTTCACGTCGGCCAGCACGACCTCGTCGAGTTCGTCGAGCAGCACATCGTCCTCGGCGATCTACTACTTCTGCCAGTTCGACGTGCCCAATCCCGACGGCGTGCTGCGCACCTACATGACGGCGCAGGTCGTCGTGGTGATCGGCGTCGCACGCGGGGTCGTCACCGTTCCGTCGGCAGCCGTCACGCCGGCCGCAACCGGGCGACCGGCAACGGTCCGGGTTATCGATGACGCCGGACGGGTCGCCAGCCGCGAGGTGGCCGTGGGTCTCGACAACAAGGTCACGGCCGAAATCGTCTCGGGCCTTGCCGCCGGCGAGCGCGTCGTCACGGGCCAGCAACCGACATCGACGACTGCCACGTCGGCGCAGTCGGGCGGCGGGCCGCCGCCGCCCATGGGGCTTTGACATGGGCGAACCCCTCATCCGCCTGAGCGGGCTCAGCCGCGACTTCCAGAGCGGCGACCAGACGATCACCGTGCTCAGGGACATCAACCTCGACATCCGCGCAGGCGAGATGGTCGCAATCATGGGCGCCTCGGGTTCGGGCAAGTCGACGCTGATGAACATTCTCGGCTGCCTCGACCGTCCGAGCCGCGGCAGCTACGCCATCGACGGGCAGGAGACGGCCAGCCTCTCGCCCGACGATCTTGCCGACCTTCGCCGCAACCACTTCGGGTTCATCTTCCAGCGCTACAACCTGCTCGATGAACTCTCCGCCCTCGGCAATGTCGAGATCCCCGCCGTCTATGCCGGCATGGCGCGCGCCGACCGGCAGACGCGCGCGGCGGCGCTGCTCGGGCGCCTCGGGCTCGCCGACCGATCCGGACACAGGCCAAGCCAGCTCTCCGGCGGCCAGCAGCAACGCGTCTCCATCGCCCGCTCGCTGATGAACGATCCGCAGGTGATCTTGGCGGACGAGCCGACAGGCGCCCTCGACACGGCCGCCAGCGCCGAGGTCTTGCGGATCCTCGAGGAACTCAATGCCGAGGGCCACACGGTTGTGATCGTCACGCATGATCCAAAGGTCGCCGCCCGCGCACGGCGGATCATCGAGATCAGCGATGGCCGGATCGTCGCCGACGAGCAGAAGGCGCCCGGGACACAGGCCGTCCCTCAAGCGGAGCGTGGCATGCAGCGGCGCAATGCCCTGTCCGTGCAGATCGACGGCCTGCGCGAGGCCTTCGCCATGGCCTGGGTCTCGATGAACGCCCATCGGCTGCGCAGCTTCCTCACCATGCTCGGCATCATCATCGGAATCGCCTCGGTGGTGTGCATGGTCGCGCTGGGGCAAGGCTCCCGGCAGCGGGTCCTCGCCAATATCAGTGGTCTGGGCACCAACACGCTGGAGATATTCCCGGGAACAAGCTTCGGCGACGTGCGCTCCGGCAAGATCAAGACGCTTGTCGTCGGCGACGTCAGGGCGCTCGAAGGCGAGCCCTATGCGTCAGCCGTCACCCCGACGGTCTCCACCTCCAGCACGGTGCGCTATCGCGCCATCGAGGCGAGCGTGATGGTCAATGGCGTTGGCGATCGGTACTTTGCGGTCAAGGGCACGAAACTGCGCGAAGGCCGCTTTTTCGATGCCGACAGCGTCCGGCGACTGACGCAGGATGTCGTCATCGACGAGAACACGGCGCAGCGTCTGTTTCCGGGCGAGACAGGCATCGTCGGACAGATCATTCTCATCGGCAGCGTGCCCTGCCGCATTGTCGGCGTCGCCGCGCGCCAGCAGAGCGGCTTCGGATCGAGCCAGAACCTCTCGGTGTTCCTGCCCTATACGACCGTCCAGTCGCGATTCCTGGGCGATCCCTCGCTTCGCAGCATCACCGTGCGGGTGAGGGAGGACGTCGCGAGCGATGTGGCTCTGAGGGCCGTCACGCGGTTGCTCCTCCAGCGCCACGGGCGGCAGGACTTCTTCATTCTCAACACCGACGACATTCGCCAGACCATGACGCAGACGACGGAGACCCTGACCCTGCTGATCGCCTCGATCGCCGTGATCTCGCTGGTGGTCGGCGGCATCGGCGTGATGAACATCATGCTGGTCTCGGTGGTCGAGCGGACCCGGGAAATCGGCGTCAGGCTTGCGGTCGGCGGTCGCCGGCGCGACATCCTGCAGCAGTTCCTCATCGAGGCGGTGCTCATCACGGTCATCGGCGGCATTGTCGGCGTGATCACCGCGCTGGGGCTCGGCTCTGCGTTCAACCTGCTCAGTTCGCGTTTCGCGCTGATCTACTCGCCGGCCTCGATCGTCTTGGCCTTCGTCTTCTCGATGCTGATCGGCCTCATCTTCGGCTTTCTCCCGGCGCGCAATGCGGCACGGCTCGACCCGGTGGTGGCACTGGCGCGGTGAGGGGCGTTTGGTGATAGTTGTCCGTGAGACGGAGGGCACGGTCACGCTGGCCATAGAGCCGAAAGCGCCATTCAGCGCGGCTCCATCGCTGGATGCCGACCGACGGGCTGGTCAGCACACGCTCTATGTGGACGAGTATCCCGCTCTCTGAGCAGCATGGCGGGGCGAGGAGGAGTTCCGGCCGCCATGCGCTATCGACAGACCATCGGCCAGCGGACCCATCAGTTCCGCGATCTGAAGGATCTCATGGCGAAGGCGACGCCGCTGAGGTCCGGCGACCAGCTGGCCGGAATCGCCGCCACCAGCGCCGAGGAGAATGTCGCCGCGCGCATGACGCTCGCCGATCAGCCCCTGACGCTGTTCCTGGCCGAGGCTCTGGTGCCCTACGAGGCCGACGAGGTGACGCGGCTCATCGTCGACCGCCACGATGCGGCGGCTTTCGCGCCCGTCAGCCATCTGACGGTCGGGGGCTTTCGAGACTGGCTTCTGTCCGACGCTGCGACCACCGGGGTTCTGGCGGCCCTCGCCCCCGGCATCACGCCGGAAATGGCGGCGGCTGTGTCCAAGGTCATGCGGAACCAGGACCTCATCGCGGTCGCGCGCAAGTGCTCCGTCATCACCCGCTTCCGCAACACGATCGGCCTGCCCGGGACCATGGCGGTCCGGCTGCAGCCCAATCACCCCGCCGACGATGCGCGCGGCATCGCCGCCTCCATCGCCGACGGCCTTCTGCACGGAACGGGCGACGCCACGATCGGCATCAACCCCGCCTCCGACAGCCTTCCTGTGCTGTCAGACCTCCTCAAACTGCTCGACGAAATCATCGCCCGCTTCGACATCGCGACCCAAGGCTGCGTGCTGACCCATGTCACCTCGTCGATCGAGCTGATCGAGCGCGGCGCGCCGGTCGACCTCGTCTTCCAGTCGGTGGCCGGCACGCAGGCCGCCAACACGTCCTTCGGTATCGATCTCGCTGTGCTGCAGGAGGGCATGGAGGCGGGCCGCTCGCTGAAGCGGGGCACGCTCGGCGACAATGTCATGTATTTCGAGACCGGTCAGGGCTCGGCGCTCTCCGGCAACGCCCATCACGGCGTCGACCAGCAGACGCTGGAGGCCAGGGCCTATGCGGTGGCGCGCGCCTTTGAGCCACTGCTCGTCAACACCGTCGTCGGCTTCATCGGCCCGGAATATCTCTATGACGGCAAGCAGATCATCCGCGCCGGGCTGGAGGATCATTTCTGCGGCAGGCTGATGGGCGTGCCGCTCGGCTGTGACGTCTGCTACACCAACCACGCCGAGGCCGATCAGGACGACATGGACACGCTTCTGACGCTGCTCGGGGCGGCGGGCGTCACCTACATCATGGGCGTGCCCGGCGCCGACGACGTGATGCTGAACTACCAGTCGACGTCGTTCCACGATCAGCTCTACATCCGCGACCTGTTCGGTCTGAAGCGCGCGCCCGAGTTCGAGGCCTGGCTGCAACGGCAGGGCATCACGGGAGCCGACGGGCGTCTGCTGCCGCGGGCCGACAGCCTGCCACTCCTGTCGGCCCTGACCGGGCTTGGCGCATGAGTGCCGAGATCTGGCGCCAGCTCGCGGCGACCACGCCGGCCCGCATCGGCCTCGGGCGGGCGGGGTCGGCGCTGACGACAGCGGAGACGCTGCGCTTCGCGCTTGCCCACGCCACCGCCCGCGACGCCGTGCTGACGCCGTTCGATGCGGCGGGAGTGAGGGCCGGCATCGAGGCGCTCGGACTGGATGTGGTCGAAACGGCGAGCAGGGCTGCGACGCGGCAGGCCTACCTCCTGCGGCCGGACCTCGGCCGCAGCCTGGATGCCGACAGCCGGGAGCGGCTGGAGAATGCCTGCTGTGGGCCGGTCGATGTAGCGGTCGTCATCGGCGACGGCCTTTCGTCGAGCGCCGTCCATGCCCATTCCGTCTCCATGCTGGCCGCCCTGCAGTCGCATGCCATGCGGAACGGCTGGAGCCTGGGACCGGTCGTGGTCGCCACACAGGCCCGCGTTGCGCTCGGCGACGAGATCGGCGAGCTCCTACGGGCGCGGCTGGTGGTCATGCTGATCGGGGAGCGGCCTGGCCTCTCGTCGCCCGACAGTCTGGGGCTTTACATCACCTATGCGCCGCACCCTGGCCGGAACGACGGAGAGCGCAACTGCATCTCCAACATCCACGGCGCGGGACTGGGCTATGCCGAAGCGGCCTTCAAGGCCACGTGGCTCATGCGCGAGGCCCTGCGACGTCAGCTCACGGGCGTCGCGCTGAAGGATGAAAGTGACAGCGCCATCGCAGCCCCGGACATCGACCTGTTGGGCCGGGCCTGACGCAGACTGTCCCACCCCGCCTTCAGCCGGCAAAGTAGTCGGGACGGGGGATGGTCCACTGGTCGCCCCAGACCTGGTTCCCACCGTCCACCACGACGACTTCGCCGGTGATGAACGAGCCGCTCGGGGCGATCAGATAGGTCACGGCGTCGGCGACATCCGTCACCGCGCCGAAGCGCTTCATCAGGTTGGATCGCGGCAGGTCGCGCTGGGCCTCGTCGGAATAGACATCCATGCCCTCGGTGGCGATGGCGCCGGGGGCGACGCAGTTGATGCGGATGTCGAGCGGCGCCCATTCGATCGCCACCGTCTTCGACAGGTAGATGACGCCCGCCCGTGCGGCGCAGGTGTGGGCGACGCCCGGCATGCCTCGCCACACGACCGTGACGATGTTGACGATGGAGCCGGGCAGGCCGCGGTCGCGCCAGTTCCGCGCCGCCGCCTGCATCATGTACCAGGTGCCGTTCAGATTGGTGTCGATGACGGCGTTCCAGCCCTTGACCGAATAGTCGATGGCCGCCTGGGGGAACTGGCCGCCGGCATTGTTGACGAGGTGGTCGAGGCGGCCGAAGCGCTCCCAGACCTCGGCGTGCAGCCGGTCGACGTCTTCCGCATCGCGGATGGTCGCCGGCCGCACCATGACCTCGGCGCCGAGGTCGCGCAGGATGGCGGCGGTCTCCTCCAGCTTCTCCACCTTGCGGCCGCAGATGGCGAGTTTCGCGCCGAGACGCGCGCACTGGATGGCAATGGCCTTGCCGATGCCGCTGCCGGCCCCCGACACCAGCACGACCTGGTCCTTCAGAAGGTCGTCGCGGAAGGTCAGGGGCGAGGTCAGGGGATCGCGGGCCGGCGGCCGGGTCGTGGGCAAGCTTCATCCTCCTCGGCGGGCCGGCGTGAAGCCGGCGGGCACGGGAACGGGGAAATCCATCAGCATCTGGGCGAAGGCCTTGCCCTGCGGATCGATGCGCAGCGAACCCACGCCGCCGCCGCCGAGGCAGTCGTGCAGCACGAAGTTCAGGGCGTGAATGCCGGGCAGGTCGAAGCGCTCGACGCGGGTGACGCCGGTGTGCCGGAAGTAGGCGGTTACGGCCTCGGGCGTCAGTGCGGCGTGGATCAGGGGAAGGTCCTCTGGCCGCCGGGCGATGATGCCAATATTGGCCGCATTGCCCTTGTCGCCGCTGCGCCCCACAGCCAGAGCGACGAGCGGCACCGTGCGGTCGGTCTCCACAGGGGCCGGAGCGGACGGCGGGGTTGTGACGGGATCGCCTGGACGCCCCCGGGGTGACGGGATCTCGCGCGTCCATCCGTCCATCTCGAGCGACGCGGCGACCGTCTCCGCGGGGACGAGGAACGAATAGCCCCGATAGACCGGCTGCACGCCCGGCCGTCCCGCGAAGAAGCCGGTCAGCCCCTGCGCCATGGCCGTGGCGGCGGGTGCGATCTCGCGCGCGAGGAGGGCCAGCGGCGCCTCGTCGGCGTGGCGGGCGGCGATCTTGAGCACCACCTCGCGGCTGGCTGCTGCCTCGGCGCGGGCCTCGCCGCCATAGGTCGCCTCGCTGCCGAGCACCTCGATCGAGGTCTCGGCAAAGGGGCCGTGACCGGCCTCGCAGGCCAGGCGCTCGGCGCGGGCGAGGATGGCCGCCCCTGCGCGCCTCGCCTTGGCGGCGGCGTCCCGGCCGCCGATGGTCACCGTGCCGATGGTGCGGAAGCCGTCCTGCCAGGTGGCGCTGACCTTGAGCTGGCCGGTCGGCGGGCGGCCGCGGGCGCCCGAGACCAGCACCCGGTCCGGACCGTCCGACGTCATGGTCACGAAGCGGAAATCGCAGGCGACGTCCGGCAGCAGGTAGGATGCCGGGTCGCCGATCTCGTAGAGCATCTGCTCACCCACCGTCAGCGGCGTGATCAGGCCGCCCGTGCCGGCTGGCTTCGTGACGACGAAGGATCCATCTTCTCGGCACTCGACGACCGGGAAGCCCATGTCCTCCCAGCCGGGCACCTGCTCCCAGTCGGTGGCGATGCCTCCGGTGACCTGGGCGCCGCATTCGATCAGGTGGCCGGCGAGGCTGCCGGCGGCAAGGCGATCGTGGTCGTCCGGTGGCCAGCCGAAGGCATGCATGAGCGCGCCGAGCGTGACGGCGGAATCGACGCAGCGCCCGGTGATGACGATGTCGGCGCCCGCCGCAAGGGCGGCGGCGATCGGCCCGGCGCCGAGATAGGCGTTGGCACTGGCGAAGCGCTCCGGCATCGGCGTGCCGGCGAACATCTCGACGATGCCCGCCGTCCGGAACTCCTCGATGCGCGGCAGGAGGTCGTCGCCGGTCACCACCGCGATCTTCGGCGACAGGCCGAGAGCGGCGGCGCGGCGGGACAATTCGGCAGCGGCGGCGCGCGGGTTCATGCCGCCGCCATTGGAGATGACGCGGATACCGCGCGCCATCACCTCCGGCAGGACGGCCGCCGTGACCTCAACGAAGTCCGGGACGTAGCCGAGCTCGGGCTTGCGCGCGCGGATGCGCGCCAGAAGCGCCAGTGTGATCTCGGCGAGATAGTCGAAGACGAGATAGTCGATGTTGCCGCGCGCGACGAGCTGGCGCGCGCCGTCGGGGCTGTCGCCCCAGAAGCCGGCGGCACCGCCGATGCGGATGATCCGGTCTTCGCTCATGACGTCACCCAGCTCGGCGCACGCTTCTCGTTGAAGGCCTTGAATCCCTCGACGGCATCATCGGTGCGCGACAGCAGCGGCAGCACGCGCTGGGCATATTCGATGCCGTCGAGATAGGGCATGACGGCGAGGGTGTTCAGCGCTCGCCGGCCGAAGCGCATGGCGGTTGGGGCGCCGCCAGCGAGAGCCTTCACCAATTCGTCAACGCGGCCGTCGAGGTCTGTGGCAGGCACCGCCTCGTTGACCGCACCGATTACCGCGGCTTCCGTGGCAGAGATCGGCTTTCCCATCATGGACAGGCGCATCACGTCGCGGCGCGACAGGGTGCGCAGCATCGCCGGCAGGATCATCAGCGGGAACAGGCCGAGCGTGATCTCGGGAGTGCCGAAGCGCGCATGATCGGCGGCGATGGCGAAGTCGCAGGCGCAGACGAGGCCGAAGCCGCCGCCGAGCGCGTGTCCGTTGACCCGGGCGATGGTGGCGACCGGCGCGTTCTCCATGGCGTGGAATAGCATCGCGACGGGATTGTCGAGGCGGTTCGGATCGACCCGGAAAGGATCGCCTTCCGCGTCGCTCTTCAGGTTGCCACCGGCGCAGAAGACCTTCGCGCCCGCGCCGGTGAGCACCACGGCGCGGATGTCGTCGCGGCGCCCGGCTTCCTCGACGCCGGCGATCAGTTCATGGAGGACCGCGTCGTCCAGCGCGTTGCGCTTCTCCTCGCGGTCGATGGTCAGCCACAGCGCGGCGCCGCGCTGCTCCTTGCGCACCTCGCTCATCGTCTCGCTCCCATTGAATATCATTCATTTTTCAGTGACTGTAGCGCAAACCGCCTGGCGATCAAGGGTGGTACAAGAGGGCTCCATCGCCCGAAGGGAGGACGCCATGAGCACCGAGGCCACCGAGCAGCACCCCGTTCTGATGGAGCGCAGGGGAGGGGTCGCCATCATCCGGCTCAATCGCGCGCGCCAGCTGAACGTTCTCGATCCGGCCATGGGGCGCGGTCTGGTGACAGCGGTCGGCGAAGCGGCAGGTGACCCCGGTATCCGGGCTGTCGTCCTCGCCGGAAACGGACGCTCATTCTGTGCGGGAGGCGATCTCGGAGCTTTCCACAAGGACCTCGCTGCCGCCCCCCAGACGGCCGCGGACCTGATCGATCTCTTCCACACGGCGCTGCGTGGAATCGCCTCCATGCCGAAGCCGGTCATCGCGGCGGTGCATGGTCCCGTGGCGGGCGGCGGCTTCTCGTTGGCCCTTGCCTGCGACATGGTCGTCGCTGCGGAGGATGCGACCTTCCTCTCGGCCTACACCAGGCTGGGGACGAGCCCGGATGGTGGGCTGACGTGGTCGCTGACGCGGCTAGTGGGCGCCCGTCGGGCGTTCGACATGATCCTTACCAACCAGCGCATCGACGCCGGGACCGCGCTGGCCTGGGGTCTCGTCAACAGGGTGGTCCCGGCGGCTGAGGTCGAGGCGACGGCGCTCGGGCTGGCCGCGATCTTCGATCAGGCGTCCGTGGGCGCCACGGCGGCGGTGAAGCGGCTCGTTGGCGAGGCTTCCGGCCAGTCCTACGACGCCCAGCTGGATGCCGAGAAGGCGTCCTTCGTGGCGCGGGCGGAGACCGCCGATTTTCGCGAGGGCATCAGCGCCTTCATCGAGAGGCGGGCTGCGGTCTTTCCCAATTGACGGGTCAGTTGCGCAGCAGCTCTCCGGCAATGATCAACTTGCGAATTTCGGTGGTGCCGGCGCCGATTTCCAAGAGCTTCGAGCCGCGATAGAGGCGGTTCACCTCGGTTTCACGCATATATCCGGCGCCGCCGAAGATCTGCACGGCGTCCGAGATGACGCGGGTGCAGCCCTCGGCCGCGAACATGATGGCGGCCGCCGTGACCTTGTGGATCTCGCCGCGTCCGCCGGCGCCTTCGGCGAGGTCGTTGCACTGGGCGAGCGTGCGGTAGCACAGCGCCTTCATGGCCTCGAGGGTCACGTACATCTCGGCGAGCTTGCCCTGGACGAGCTGGAATTCGCCGATCGCCTTGCCGAACTGCTGGCGCGTCTTCGCATAGTCAACGGCGAGATCCAGCGCCCGCTCGGCCATGCCGACATTGATCATCGCGACGATGGCGCGCTCGAGGTCGAGCCCGCTCATGACGACGGCGACGCCGCGGTTCTCCTCGCCCACCATGTTGGAGGCGGGAACGCGGCAGTCGTCGAAGATCAGCTCGGCCGTCGTCGAGCCGCGGAAGCCCATCTTGTCGAGCTTCTGCGCCACGGCAAAGCCGGGGGTCCCCTTTTCCACCACGAAGGCCGAGATGCCCTTGGCGCCCTTCGTCTTGTCGGTCTTGGCATAGACCAGCACGAGGTCGGCGACCGGGCCGTTGGTGATGTAGAGCTTGCGCCCGTTCAGCACGTAGTCATCGCCATCGAGACGCGCCGTGGTCGCCATGGAGCCGAGCGCGTCGGAGCCGGCGCCGGGCTCGGTGAGTGCCAGTGCGCCGATCTTCGTGCCGTCGCAGAGGCCCGGCACGAAGCGCCGCTTCACAGCCTCGCTGGCGTTGCGGGCGATGTTGTTCAGGCACAGGTTCTCATGCGCCACATAGGAAAGCGCGACAGCCGGATTGTAGCGCGCGAGCCCCTGGGTGATCAGGCCGGAGGTGAAGAAGTCGGAGCCGCTGCCGCCGAGATCTTCCGGGACCGTCACGCCGAGAAAGCCCACGCCGGCCAGCGCCGGCATCGCCTGCGGCGGCCACCACTCCTCGTCGTCCATCCGCTGCTGAAGCGGCAAGAACTGCTCGCGGGAGAAGTCCGAGGCCGTATCGAGGATCTGCTGCTGGTCGGGCGTCAGGTCAAAGGCGGAATAGGGGCTGTTCCGCCCCTCGGCGGCGAGTGTGGTCATGGTGTCCTCCCCAGGACGGTCCGCCACTTCGGGCGTGTTGACAGGTTTAATTGAATGATATTCACTATTGCTCGCTTGGCAAGCGTCCGTATCATCAGAGGCGCAGCCAGGGAGGAACGCATGGACAGGGAGGGGCGCGGCCTGGCCGCGCCGCGGGCACGCGCATGCCTGTGATCAGCGCCAAGAGGATGCAGGACCGCCGGGATTCGATCCTGGACGCCGCGCGCGATGCCTTCGCGCGGGCCGGATTCGAGGGCACGTCGGTCGCCGACATCGCCCGCGGGGCAGGGGTGTCCGACGGCCTGGTCTACCGCTATTTCGCCAGCAAGCGCGACCTGCTGAATGCGGTGCTCACCGCCTTCTATGAACGCACCATGGTCGACCTGGAATCGATCGCGGCCCGCGAGGCACCCTTCGAGACCCGCTTCCACGACCTGATCCGAAGGCACATCGAGGGCTTCGTGATCGATACCGATCTGTGCCGGCTCTTCATCTCCGAGGTCAGGACGGCCTCCGACTATCAGGGCTCGGCGGTGCAGCAGCTGAACCGCCGCTATACCTCCATTCTCGTGCGCGTGATCCAGAGCGGCATCGCCTCGGGTGACGTGCGTCCCGACATCGACATCCGTCTGGTCCGTGACGTGATCTTCGGCGCCATCGAGCACCGCGCCTGGGCAGCGGTGACCGGGCGGCCGCTGGATGTCGATGCCACGGCGACCGCTCTGGTGGAACTGCTGCGCTACGGGCTGATGGTGCGCCCGAAGAGGGGGCGCAAATGACGGCCCTGCCGTTCGACACGCTGCTGATCGCGAACCGGGGCGAGATCGCGCTGAGGATCATCCGCACGGCTCGCCGCATGGGTCTTCGCACGGTGGTCGTGGCCCACGAGGCCGACCGCGGCGCGCCGGCCCTTGCTGCGGCCGACGAGATCGTCTGGATCGAGGGACGCACGGGTGTCGCCGCCTATCTCGACGGCGCGCAGATCATCGATGCCGCGCGCCGCGCCGGCGCCGGCGCCATCCATCCCGGCTATGGCTTCCTGTCGGAGAATGCCGGTTTCGCCCGTGCCGTCGCGGCGGCCGGCATGGCCTTTGTCGGGCCGACCCCCGAGGCCATCGACCTGATGGGCGACAAGATCCGCGCCCGCGCCTTCGTGGCCGAGCGCGGCTTTCCGGTGGCGCCGTCGGCGATCGAGGACGACGATCCAGCGACGTTCCTTGAGCGCGCCCGTGCGCTCGGCGCACCGCTACTCGTCAAGCCCTCGGCCGGCGGCGGCGGCAAGGGCATGCGCATCGTCCGCGACATGGGCCTTCTCGCACAGGAGATCGCCCAGGCCCGCAGCGAGGGCGAACGCTATTTCGGCGACGGGCGGCTCTATGTGGAGCGCTTCGTCGAGCAGCCGCGCCATATCGAGGTTCAGGTGATGGGCGACGCCCATGGCACCGTGGTCCATCTTGGCGAGCGCGAGTGCTCGATCCAGCGTCGCTTCCAGAAGATCGTCGAAGAGACGCCGTCGCCTGCACTGACGGCGGACGAGCGAGTGCGCATCTGCGAGACGGCGGCGGAGATCGCCCGTGCCGCCGGCTACCGCAATGCCGGCACGGTCGAGTTCATCTACGGCCGCGGCGCATTCTATTTCCTCGAGATGAACACCCGGCTGCAGGTCGAGCATCCGGTCACCGAGATGGTGACGGGCATCGATCTCGTCGAGATGCAGATCCGCGTCGCGGCAGGTGAGCCCCTTGGCCTCGCCCAGGCCGACATCCGCGCGAACGGCCACTCCATCGAACTGCGCATCTATGCCGAATCCGCGCCACGCGGTTTCACGCCGACGACCGGGCCGGTCCTCGCGCTGCGCCTTCCCGCGGGCGAGGGCGTGCGGGTCGATGCCGGGATCGCAGAGGGGCAGCGCGTGACGACGGCCTTCGATCCGATGCTGGCCAAGCTCATCGTCCATGCAGGCGACCGGACGACTGCGATCGGCAGGGCACGGAAGGCGCTCGCCGACTTCGTGCTGCTCGGCTGCGAAACCAACATCGCCTTTCTCGACAGTCTCATCGCCGATCCGGCCTTTGCCGCGGGCGAGGTGCACACCGGCTGGCTCGACGCCAATCCGGGCCTCGCGGCGGAGCCGGCGCCCGATCCAAAGGTCCGCCTCCGGCTTGGCGCCGTCGCGGCGCTCGCGACCCGCGCCGTGCGCGACGAGGCCGATGCCATCCCCGCGCTGCATGCGGCCATCGGCGGGTGGAGGAACTGATGCGGCACGCCTTCGACATCGCCGGAACCGAGACAGAGGTCTGGCTGAGCCGGATCAGCGATGGCTACCGGCTGCTTGGTGACGCTGGGACAGCCCGGGTGTCCCTTGCCCTGGGCGGCAACGAGGGTGAACTCAGCGTTGACGGCCATTGCGAGAAGGTCGTCGTGGTTCGCGACGGTGAACTGCTGCACATCCACGTCGCCGGCGGCAACCACACGCTGCGCCACCTCGATCCTGCCCGGCGCTTCGCGGACGCCGATGCGGGTGGCGGCGCCGACGTGGCGCGCGCGCCCATGCCCGGCACAGTGGCGCGCGTCGCCGTCGAGGTCGGTCAGGCGGTCGCCACCGGAGAGCCGCTGCTCGTCATCGAGAGCATGAAGCTGGAGACGACGATCCGCGCCTGGCACGACGGTCATGTCGCAGCGATCCATGTCGCCGCCGGCCAGAGCTTCGAGCGCGATGCCGTGCTGGTGACCCTCGCTTCGGAGGATCACTGACATGCGTCGGATCGTCTCCGCCATCGACACCCGCTCGGACGACTTCCTCGCCAACGTCGCGCATAACAGGCGCCTGGTGGCGAACCTGCGGGACGCGCAGGAGCGGGCGCGGCGCGTGCGGCCGCAGCGCGACTTCGATCGCCTGGCCCGTCAGGGGAAGATGTTCGTGCGCGACCGCATCGAGGCCCTGCTCGACCCCGGGACGCCCTTCCTCGAACTCTCCACGCTCG
>CAZEZD010000007.1:0-23332 GCA_964516115.1 uncultured Hyphomicrobiales bacterium | reverse complement strand
GGAAGCTCATGGTCACCAGCGCCTCGCGCGGCGTGCGGAAGCGGGCGAGGAAGGGGTCGAAGTCGTGCAGGATCGCCTTAGGCCGCCCCGTCGTGCCGGAGGAGAACAGCACGAGGCCGGCATGGCCGCGGGCGCGCAGCGCCGCCAGCATCGGATGGCCGAGGCCCTGCGGCGGATCGCGCGTCACGGCTCCAGCGTCGATCACGGCGTTCACATGCGCCGCCTCGTGAAAGTAGGCGTGGTCGGCGGCGGTCTGGCGGGTCAGCGGCACGATGATGGCGCCGATGTCGATGAGGCGCAGCAGGGTCGCGACGCTGCCCGGCTCGAAATCGCCGACGAGAGCGACGACGTCGCCGGCTGAGATGGCCGAGAGGTCGGGGCCCTTGGCTGCGACGATGTCGGCGAAGGCGAGATCGCCTTCCGCCGAGATCAGGAAGGGCCGGGTCGGGTCGCTCTGGCGCGCGAGGATCTCGTCGACAAGGCCGGCCATCAGGCCCCGCCGATGTTGAGGACCTGGCCGGAGATCATCGCGGCCTCGTCCGAGAGCAGGAAGGCGACGGCGTTCCACACGTCGTCGGGGGTGCCCTTGCGCTGGACCACCTGCCGCCGGACGATGCGGTCAATGGCGTCCGCCGGCACCTTGGCGATCAGGTCGGTGTCGATCGGTCCCGGCGCGACGCAGTTCACGGTGACGCCGAAGCCGGCGACCTCCCGGGCGAAGGTGCGGGAGAAGCCCTCGACGCCGGCCTTGGAGGCGACATAGACGGCTTCGCCTGCAAGACCCAGCGGCACGGCGATGGTCGAGAAGTGAATGATCCGTCCACCCTTGGCCCGCACCAGCGCCGGCGCGAAGGCCTGGGAGACATGGATCGCGCCCATCAGGTTGGTGGCGATGACCCGCTGGACGGTGGCCGGCGGTGTCATCAGCGCGAGGTTCATCGAGGCGATGCCGGCTGCATTGACGACGCCCCAGAGGGGGAGGTCGCGCGGCAGGGCGGCGGCAACCGCCTTTACCGCCGCGGCATCGGCGACATCGCAGGGATGGATGGGAAAGGGCGCCTCGGCGGCCGTGCGGGCAAGGCCGATGACTTCATAGCCGGCCGTCAAGGCGCGCTCGGCGATGGCGCGGCCGAGACCGCGGCTGGCGCCGGTGACGAGCAGGGCGCGCCTCACGCGCCGTCCGCCATCTGCCCGGCCATGTAGGCGGCGAGCGTGCCGACGGTGCGGAACGGTGAGCGGGAGGACGAGAAGGCGGCGTCGTTCATCCAGTCGAAGGCCTTGCCGAAGCGCTCCTGCGCGAACTCCTCCAGCGCCAGCATCATCTCGAGCAGCCCCTGCGAATCCACCAGAGCGCCCTCGCCGACGAGCGGCGAGGCTGTCTCGACGGCGGGGTCTTCCTCGCCGGTGATGAAGATCACGAGGTCGCGGATCTTCGCCTCGATGTCGCGGGCCGCCGCTGCGCTGTCCATGCCGTGTCCCGATTCGCCTGCCCCCGATCATAGTCGATCCGCGGGAGGACCGCTGCGGCAAGCGGCCGCCACAGGCCGATCCATCGACCGGCGGCCTTGCCAAACGCGCAAGGCGTCGGCGGAGTGTCGCCGGGGAGACAACAGCACATGAACGCCACATCGAAGGACCGGCCGCTGGCCGGCAAGGTTGCCCTGGTGACGGGGGCCGGGCGCGGGCTCGGCCGAGCCTTCGCGGAGAGGCTGGCGGCGATGGGCGCCGACGTCGCCATCCACGGCATGCGCGAGGACGGTCCGGCCGAGTATGGCGAGGGCACCACGCTCACGGCGGTGGGGGCGGAGGTCGCGGCGACGCATGGCGTCAGGACGGTGAGGGTGCTGGCCGACCTGACCCGGTCGGACCAGATCGATCGCGTCGTCGCCGAAACGGAGGCGGTCCTCGGTCCGATCGGCATCCTCGTCCACAACGCCGGAGGCGACATCGCCGCCAGGGGTGGCAAGCCCGATCCCAACGATGCCGTGGGTATTGCCGAGGCCGATGTGCGGGCCGTGCTGGAGCGCAACCTCCTCTCCACCATCCTCACCTGCCAGGCGGTGGCGCGGGGCATGATGGCGCGGCGTTGGGGCCGCATCGTCACACTCGGCTCCATCGCCGCCTTCAAGGGCCGCACCAACGGCGCGATCTATGCGACCGCCAAGGCCGGCGTGACGCACTACACCCGATGCCTCGCCGACCAGCTCCGTTCCTACGACATCACCGTGAACTGCATCGCGCCCGGCGACACCCGCACCGGCCGCTTCCTCGGCACCCGTGCGGTCGACGCCGCGCGGATGGTGGAAGACGGCACACTCGACCGTATCGCCACGGTGGACGAGGTGGCGCGGCTGGTGGAGGTTTTCGCCGGACCGCTCGGCGCCTTCGTCTCTGGGCAGGTGCTACGGGTGGATGGCGGCGGCCAGTGCTGGCCGGCGTGACGCCGGCTGGCGCAGCCTCGCGCCGCCATCCTGCCGGCACCCTAGTGGGACATGAGGACGGGAAGGGTCAGATTGGCGAGGACGCCCTGGGTCGCACCCCCCATGACGAAGTCTCTCAGCCGCGAGTGGCCATAGCCGCCCATCACCAGCAATCCGGCTCCGAGACTGCGACTGGTCTCCTGCAGTGCGTGAGCGATCGGCTCGCCTTTCGTCGACAGGACATGGCACCTTGCCTGATTGCCGCGGCGCTTCAGGCCTTCGGCGAGACGCTCTCCGATGCCGGGCTCGAGGCGCTTCTCGTCGTCGACAGTCAGCACCGTGATCTCGGTTTGCTCCGTCAGGAAGGGCCGGGCATCCGCGAGGGCGCGTGCCGCGACGCGGCTTCCGTCCCATGCGATGGCAATATGGCGAAGGTCCGTCGCCTGATGACCCGCCGGGACGATGAGCGTCGGACGGCCGGAGCCGAAGATCACCGCTTCGGCAACCTCGCGCGCCGTCAGGTTGTCCGGTTCCCACGGCAGGATGGCCATGTCGCAGTAGCGTGTCTTCTCGACGGCCCCCTCCTTGGCTCCTGCGGGCGACGCGGAGCAGGTTTCAAGCTGCAGACCGATACCCTCCGCCTCGGCGAACTGCTGCATGACGGCGGTCAGGCTCGCCGCGTGATCGCGGCTGTCGTTCTCGACCTTCCTGATCATGTCGGAGATGCCGATGACGAGACCGGCGATGGACGTGCCCGAGGTCGGCAAGTCCACGCTGTAGATCGTTGCGTCGACATCGACCTTCATGGCCGCGGCCATCTGCAAGGCGGCATGTGTTGCTGGCAAAGAGACCGCGTCGGGATAGGTTAGCAGCGGCAGGTGGCCGATTAATCTCATGGTCGCAACCTCCTTCACAATGCAATGTGTGGGAAGACATTGCCTGATCCGATCTGCATTGGGTTGACCTGCCGCAAGTCAGCACCGCGACATTTCAACGCGTGGATGATCAAGCTCCCCTTCGCCGATACCCTGCGGAGGGCGTGGCGGGCCGCTCGCGGGCAAGGCCCGTCCGATCGTCCCGCCGGGGTGGACGGAACAGTCCTCGTGGTGGAAATGTTCGCCGGCCCGCCTGGCGCCTTCGTCTCTGGGCAGGGGTCCAGGGTGGATGGCGGCGACCGGTGCTGGCCGGCGTGGCAAGGACAGGAACGATGCAGGACACGACCATGACGCCGGATGCGCTGCCGCGCGTGACCTATTCCAACATCGCCGATGACTTCTCCGGCGTTCACGCCCATCTCGACCGGGTGATCCCTGAGGTGAAGGCTCAGATGCTCGGCCGCGAACGGGCGAACTGGATCGCCGGCCGGGACGATCGTGAAGGCGCGGCCTTTGCCGTCACCTCGCCGATCGACCGCGACATCGCCCTCGGCACCTTCTGGGCGGCCTCGCCGGACGCGTTGGACCGCGCGGTCAGGGCGGCGCGCGCGGCCTGCGCCGGCTGGCGGCATTGCGGCTGGGAAAAGCGCGCCGCGCTCTGCCACCGCGTCGCCGACGTGATGACGCAGCGCCGCTTCGAGATGGCGGTCGCCTGCCTGATCGAGGTCGGCAAGTCGCGCATGGAGGCGCTCGGCGAGGTGGAGGAGGCCATCGACCTCGTGCGGTTCTACGCCGACGAACTGATCGCCAACCACGGCTTCGAGCGCGACCTGAAGCGCGCCAATCCGCGCGAGGAGACGCGCGACGTGCTCCGGCCCTTCGGCGTCTTCGGCGTCATCGCGCCGTTCAACTTCCCCGTGGCGCTGTCCATCGGCATGTCGATTTCGGCGCTGCTCGCCGGCAACACGGTGGTGTTCAAGCCAAGCCCGATGGCGGGGCTGACCGGCCGCCTTCTGGCCGACTGCATCGCCGAGGCGGGCCTGCCCGACGGGGTGTTCAACCTCGTCTGCGGCGACGGCGCGACGGGCGCCGCCATCGTCGCCCATCCGGGCATCGACGGCATCGCCTTCACCGGCTCGCATCAGGTGGGCATGGGGATCATGCGCGGCTTCGGCGTCGGCGGCGTCCATGCGAAGCCGGTGCTGGCCGAGATGGGCGGCAAGAACCCGACCTATGTCACCGCCTCGGCCGACATCGAGACGGCGGCCGCCGGCATGGCGCGCTCGGCCTTCGGTCTGCAGGGGCAGAAGTGCTCCGCCGGGTCGGTGGTCTTCGTCCACGAGGCGATCAGCGCGGATTTTCTCGCCGCGCTGAAGGCGAAGGCCGCGGCCATCCGCATCGGCGATCCCTGCGACAGGGACGTCTTCATGGGGCCGCTGATCAGCGCGGCGGCGCGCCGGCGTTTCGAGGCGGCGGTCGCGGCGGCGCGC
Organism: uncultured Hyphomicrobiales bacterium; assembly: GCA_964516115.1. Taxonomy (GTDB): domain Bacteria; phylum Pseudomonadota; class Alphaproteobacteria; order Rhizobiales; family Phreatobacteraceae; genus Phreatobacter. The sequence goes on along the minus strand of CAZEZD010000007.1, from coordinate 18,547 downwards.
GCGGCACAGGGCGCGGTCGATGGCGGGCGGGTGCTGTCGGGTGGACTGTTCGACAAGGGCAGCTACGTCGAGCCGACGATCGTGACAGAGCTTGCCGACGATCACGCCCTGCACAGGGACGAACTGTTCCTGCCCCTCCTGACAGTGCGGACCTTCACGTCCCTGGAGGAGGCGATCGGCCGCGGCAATGCCGTGCCCTATGGGCTGACGGCCGGGATTTACACGCAGGACGATGCCGAACTCGACCTGTTCCTCGACTGCGCCGAGGCCGGCGTTCTCTATGCCAACCGCGCCAGCGGAGCGACGACCGGCGCCTGGCCGGGCATCCAGACCTTCTGCGGCTGGAAAGGCTCGGGCACGGGCTCGAAGGGTGGGCTCGGCCCGTTCTACCTGCCGCAGTTCATGCGCGAGCAGAGCCGCACGATCATGCGGTGATGAACCGCGCCTAGGGCTGGCCGGGGGCCGTCACGCATTTGCGGAACAGGGCCTCGTACCAGCCGCGGTCGGCATGGTCCGAGACGAAGGAGGCGCGCGTGCCGCCTTCTTCCGTCAGCACGCTGACGGCCGCGATCGTATGGTCGGTGAGATCCATGACCTTGATCAGGGTTCCGCCGATGAGCGGCGAGCGCCTGACGATCGGCAGCCGGGTGTTGAACAGGCTCTCCACGCAACTCGCGACATAGGTAGCCGGCAGCCTCGAATGGAACGTCAGCGGCCCCTGGGTCGCGTAGTTGGAGGCACAGGCGCCCATGGCGAGCGCGAGGGTCGCACCCGCCAGCGCCTTCACAATTGTCGCGCGCCACGGTGTGTCCATGATGTGGAAACGCGGGAACGCCCAAAGTGTTCCGCAATGCGGGACGGCGGGACCAAAAAACAAACCCCCGCCGGACCGGGGTCCGACGGGGGATCGGACGCCAGCTCCCGCACCCATTTGCGCAGCACGTTCTCGTGCACGTCGAGATCGCGCGCTGCCTGAGCCGCCGATACGCCCCGCTCCTCGATCAGCCGAACCGCTTCAACCTTGAACTCCCGCGAAAACTTCCGTCGTTGCATCTGCCACCTCCGGCTTCATGAAACACCCAATCTCGGTGTCCACGAAACCGGCAGCAGGCCAGTCTGTGAAGAATGAAGGACGGGAGCGGTGTGGTGGTTCGGTCGCGCCGCGCCTATCAGGAGGCAGCGGGAACACCGTCGACTCACCGGTCCCAAACGCTCGCAGGGGTCATGCAGGGCTGCCCGCTCAATGGTCAGTTGCAAGATGCTGCTGCGCCAGCTTTTCTGGTGGGCCAGGATCGGCCCGGTCAGGTAACATGCCAATCGCCTCTCTCGACGTTCACCCCTCCGTTGCCGACACCGCCTATCGGCAGATCCGTGGGGATGTGTTGTTCGGTCGTCTGAAGCCCGGCCAGCGCCTGAAGCTCGACCGCCTGCGCGCTGAGTACGGCACCAGCGTCTCCACCCTCAGGGAGATCCTTAACCGGCTGGCGTCCGAGGGCCTCGTCGCAGCCGAGGGGCAGAAGGGCTTCGAGGTCGCGCCCGTGTCGGTTCCGGACCTCAGGGAGGTCGCCGAGATGCGGCTCTTCCTTGAGCACCATGCCCTCGCGCTGTCCTTTACGGTGGGCGACCTCGAATGGGAGGGTAGGGTGGTCGCTGCCCACCACAAGCTGGCGCGGATCGAGCAGCGCCTTCTCGCAGGCGTCGAGGCTGACCCCGCGGAGTGGAAGCGCTATGATTGGGAGTTCCACCACAGTCTTGTGTCGGCCTGCGGATCGGCCGAACTGCTCGACATCCATGCCGGCGTCTACGACAAGTACCTCCGCTACCAGATGGTTGTCGGCATCTTCCGCGGCGAGGTGGCGGCACGCGAGCATGCCGACCTGCTCGCCTGCGCGCTCGAGCGGCGCACCGCCGAGGCCAAGGCGATCCTTGCGACCCATATTCGCGCCTGCGTCGATGCTATTGAAGCGCGTCACGCGCTGCCGGAAACCCGCGTGGCCGCATGAGCGCCGACCTGTTCTTCTCGGCGGGTGAGAGCGCCTACAAGCGCATCCGCACCGACATCATCACGGGCCATCTCGCGCCCGGTCGCAAGCTGCGGCTCGATGCGCTCCGGCGCGACTATGGCGCCAGCATCAGCACGCTGCGCGAGACGTTGAACCGCCTTGTCTCGGAAAAGCTCGTCGTGGCGGAGGGCCAGCGCGGCTTCGAGGTCGTGCCGATCTCGGCGGCCAACCTGCGCGAGATCGCCGCGCTTCGCCAACTGCTCGAATGCCATGCCCTGCGGCAATCGTTCGCTCAAGGCGATCTCGAATGGGAGGCGCGGGTCATCGCCGCCCATCACAAGCTCGCCCAGATGGAGGCGCGGATGGCCAGCGGCGATCGCACCGACACTGACCTGTGGAAGCGCTACGACTGGCAGTTCCACCAGGCTCTCGTCTCGGCCTGCGGTTCGCAGATCCTGATGCAGGCCCATGCCGCCATCTTCGAGCGCTACCTGCGCTACCAGATGATCGCGCTGAGCTATCGCGGCGCCATCGCGAGCGCCGAACACCTCGCCATGAAGGAAGCCGCGCTGCGTCGCGACGCCGACGAGGGTTGCGCGCTGCTGGAGCGGCACATCGTAGGGGGCGTCGACCACGCCCTCGCAACGGGGGCGATTTCCTAATATCTGATGATTTCTTGAATCTCATATCAAATGGCGTATGACTGATCGCTCGAACCCTATGAGGGCGGAGCGACTTCATGCGGCACGTGCGGCTCGGTCTGATTGGCGACAAGATCCAGGCGTCCCGGTCGCCAGACCTGCACCGTCTGGCCGGCCGCCTTTGCGGGCTCGACGTCAGCTACGACTTGCTCATACCGCCCGCCCGTGGCCAGGCCTTCGACGCGGTCTTCGATCAATGCCGCACTGGCGGCTTTCGCGGCATCAACGTCACCTATCCCTACAAGGAGACGGTTCTGTCGCGATTGGCGACACCCGACCCTGACCTCGTGGCTCTCGGCGCCTGCAACACGGTGGTTTTCGAGGCGAACGGACCCGAGGGCGCGAATACCGACAGCACGGGCTTTGCCTCGGCCTTCCGCCATCGTTTCGCCGATGCATCGCCCGGCATTGTCGCCGTGGCGGGCGCCGGCGGTGTCGGCAAGGCTATCGCCTTCGCCCTTGTCGCGTTGGGGGCAAGCGAACTCAGGCTCTGCGATGCCGACCGTGGCAAGGCGGAGGCGCTTGCCGCCGCGCTCGCGCCACGCGCACAGGGAACCCGCATCGTGATCTCCGAAACCGTGACGGATGCCGCCGAACATGCCGACGGCATCGTCAACGCGACGCCCCTCGGCATGGCCGGCGTCGGTGGCAATGCCATTCCGGATATGGCGCTGGAAGGGGCCGGCTGGGCCTTCGATGCCGTCTATACCCCGCAGTGGACCGAGTTCCTGACCCGCGCGCGCGACGCCTGCCTCGATATCCTCAGCGGCTATGAGCTGTTTCTTTTCCAGGGCATCGACGCTTTCCGCATCTTCACCGGTCATGACGTCGATGCGGAAGCCCTGCGCCGCGAACTGGCGGGTGCCGAGCTGCGGGAAGCCTCCTGATGCGCACCTCCATCGCCACGGTGTCGGTCAGCGGCACCCTGCCCGAGAAAATCGCGGCCATCGCCGCCGCCGGCTTCGACGGGCTCGAACTGTTCGAGCAGGACCTGCTCGTGACCGACGAGACGCCTTCTGCAGTCCGCCGGATGATCGCGGATCACGGCCTCGCGCTGACGCTCTACCAGCCGTTCCGCGACTTCGAGACCCTGCCTGAGCCCTACCGCACGGCCGCCTTCGACCGGGCCGAGCGCAAGTTCGACCTGATGCAGGAACTGGGGGCGGAGCTGATGCTGATCTGCTCCAGCGTGTCGCCGCAGGCCCTCGGGGGTGTCGACAGGGCGGCGGCCGACTTCCGCGAGCTCGGTGAGCGGGCGGCGAGGCGCGGCCTCAGGGTCGGCTACGAGGCGCTGTGCTGGGGCCGCCACGTCAGCGACCATCGCGACGCCTGGGAGATCGTGCGGCGCGCCGATCACCCGGCTGTCGGCCTCGTCCTCGACAGCTTTCATACACTGGCGAAGGGCATCGATTCGGAGACGATCCGCTCCATCCCGGGCGACCGCATCTTCATCGTCCAGCTCGCCGACGCGCCATTGATCCACATGGACCTGCTGCACTGGAGCCGACACCTGCGCAACATGCCGGGAGAGGGCGACCTGCCGGTGAAGGATTTCGTCAGGGCGATCTACGCCACCGGATACGACGGCTACCTCTCGCTGGAGATCTTCAACGACCAGTTCCGTGGCGGGTCCGCCCGCATCGTCGCCAAGGACGGCCACCGCTCGCTCGTCCACCTGATGGACCAGGTGTCGCGGGAGAGCCCGACGGGCCGGACGCCTGCGCGTCCCCTGCCGGATCGTTCCGTCGTGCATGGGGTCGAGTTCGTCGAGTTCGCGGCCGACGAGCGCCGCGCAGAGGGCCTTGCGACGACGCTGCACACTCTCGGCTTCCGCAAGGCCGGGCGGCACCGTTCCAAGTCGGTCGATCTCTACCGGCAAGGGCAGATCAACCTCGTCGTCAACACCGAGCAGCAGGGGCAGGCGCGCTCCGCCTTTCTCGCCCACGGCACGGCCGCCTATGCCATCGGTCTGCAGGTCGACGACGCCCAGGCGACGCTCGCCCGCGCCGTGGCGCTCGGCGCCGAGCCCTTCGCACAGGATCCGCACCCCGGCGACATCCGCCTGCCGGGCATCCGTGGCATCGGCGGCAGTGTGATCTACTTCGTCGACCGCTCCGCCGAACTCGTGCGCCTCTGGGAGCACGAGTTCGTCAATGTGGCGGACGACGCCCGCTCGGCTGACGCAGGCCTCGAGCGCATCGATCATGTCGCCCAGACCATGTTCGTCGACGAGCTCCTGACGTCGCTCCTCTTCTACACCTCGCTGTTCGACGTCAGGAAACTGCCCATGGTCGATGTCGTCGATCCGGGCGGCCTCGTGCGCAGTCAGGTGATCGAGAATGACACTGGCGGCTTGCGGCTGACGCTGAATGGCGCGGAAAACCGACGGACGCTGGCCGGCCATTTCGTCAGCGAACTCTTCGGCGCCGGCATCCAGCACATCGCCTTCGCCACCCGCGACCTCAGGCGCACGGCCGAGGCGCTCGCCGCCAACGGCTTCGAGCCCCTGCGCGTCTCGCCCAACTACTACGCCGACCTCGCCGCGCGCTTCGGCCTTCCCGCCGCGGACATCACGGCGCTGCAGTCCGCCGGCATCCTGTATGACCGCGACGCCAGCGGCGAGTTCCTGCAGATCTACGGTCGCACAGGCGACGACGGCTTCTTCTTCGAGGTCGTGGAGCGCCGGGGTTATGCCGGCTATGGAGCCTTCAACGCGCCGTTCCGCATCGCCGCCCAGAAGCGGCATCTTGCACCATCGACGATTCCGCGAACGACCGATCACGGCTAGCGTATGAGGAATCCGATATTCTCCTATGAAACGAGAACTGTCTGTTGCTTCGAAATCGGGAACAGGCGATAGTGCGAGGGACGAGCCCCGAAAGAGGGCCAAGGGAGGAATGATGATGAGCATCGATCGCCGACTGTTCATGGCTGGCGCCGCCACTGCTGGCCTTGCCAGCTCCGCCACGGGCGCGCTCGCCCAGGCCAAGCCCAATCTGCGCTTCTCCGCTGTGTTCTCCGAACAGGACATCCGCGCCGAGATGGTCAAGCGCTTCGCCGAGGCCATCAAGAACGATTTCACGCTGCAGCCCTACTACGGCGGCACGCTGTTCCGGCAGGGCACCGAACTCGTCGCCATGCAGCGCAACAACCTGGAGATGGGCAACATCGCCCCTCAGGACATATCCAACCAGATCCCGGCCTGGTCGATCGTCACCTCCGCCTATCTGTTCAAGGATTCCAACCATCTGAAACGCGTCTTCGCCAGCGATGTCGGCCGCGACCTGAAGAAGATTGCCGAGGACAGGCTGAATATCCGCATCCTCGGGCCGACTTATTTCGGCGCCCGGCAGGTCGGCCTGAAGCCGAGGACGCGCATCAACACGCCGGCCGACATGGCTGGCATCAAGCTGCGCATGCCGGGCGGTGACGCCTGGCAGTTCCTCGGCCAGGCGCTCGGCGCCAATCCGACTCCCATGGCCTACGCGGAAGTCTATACCGGCCTCCAGTCGGGTGCGATCGACGGACAGGACAACCCCCTGCCGAACGTGCAGAACATGAAGTTCTTCGAGGTGATGTCACAGATCGTGCTGACCTCGCACCTTGTCGGCTTCGATCTCCTGTGCGTCACCAACCGGGCCTGGAACGCCATGAATGCGCAGCAGCAGGCCGCCTTCCAGGCCGCCGCCGATGCCGCCATCGACTGGAGCACGGCGGAGCATCTCAAGCGCGAGGCCGAGCTCGTCGATTTCTTCAAGAAGCAGGGTCTCGACATCTACACGCCCGATCTCGCAGCCTTCCGGGACTTCGCGCAGAAGAAATATCTCGCCTCCGATCTCGCGAAGTCCTGGATTCCGGGAATGCTGGAGAAGATCAACGCACTCTGACGCGGCGTGCCGCGGCCTTCTCCCCCCAACCGCTCCGCGCGGCCAGGAGGCGCTGTCCTCGTGAAGTCCATCATCGATACATGGGCGCCCTGGCTCGCGCGGCGCGCGGAGAACGTCGCCGTTCTGATGCTGGCGGCGATGTTCGCCGCCTTCCTCATCCAGATCGTCTTCCGCTATCTCCTGAACCTGCCGATCGGCTGGACCCACGAGATCAGTGTCATCCTCTGGCTCTGGCTGGTCCTGTGGGGCGCGGCCTTCGTATTGACCGAACGCGAGGAGATCCGCTTCGACCTGCTCCATGCGGCGGCCGGCCGGCGCATGAGGCGGGTGATGGGCGTCGTCACCGCGCTTGCCGTCGTGGCTCTCTACGGTACGGCGCTGCCGGCCATGGTCGACTATGTGACCTTCATGAAGGTCGAGCGTACGGCCTACATGAAGCTGCCCTTCTCCTGGGTCTACGCGATCTACATCGTCTTCGCCGTCGCCGCGATCATCCGCTACCTCTGGCTCGGCTTCGCCGCCCTGCGCGGCAACGAACCGGAGGATGACAACCCGACGAAGATCGGGTCGGGCATATGAGCGTCGCCTTCCAGTGCGCGGTGGGCATGATTGTCGCGCTGTCGCTGTTCGGCCTTCCGATCGGCCACGCCATGATCGCCGGCTCGATCCTCTACCTGCTCGTCGCCGGCCAGGACCTCAGTATCGCCGCCGAGCAGTTGCTCAACGGCATGTACACCAACTACGTGATCCTGGCCGTCCCTCTGTTCATCCTGGCAGCGGAGCTGATGAACATCGGCTCGATGACGGGGCGGCTGCTGAAGTTCTGCGATGCGCTGGTCGGGCGTTTCCGCGGCGGCCTCGCTCAGGTGAACGTCGTCCAGAGCGTCATCTTTGCCGGCATGTCGGGCTCAGCCATCGCGGATGCCGCGGGCACCGGCCGGATGATGCAGGCGATGATGACGAAGGACGGCAAGTATCCGCCTGCCTTCGCCGCGGCCCTCACAGCCGCCTCCTCCGTGATCGGGCCAATCATCCCGCCATCGATTCCGATGGTGCTCTATGCCCTCGTCTCCGACGCCTCCATCGGCTTCCTCTTCCTCGGCGGCGTCGTTCCCGGCATCCTCCTCGGCCTGACCCAGATGGGTATCGTGGCCACGGCGGCCCGGCGGCGGAACTTTCCCGTCGAGGCGCCGGTGCCGGTGCGCGCGCTGCCCGGCATCACCTGGCGGGCTCTTCCTGTCATTCTGATGCCGGTGGTCCTGCTGGGCGGCATCTATGGCGGCGCCACCACGCCCACCGAGGCTGCTGCCGTGGCGGCCGCCTATGCACTTGCAATCTCTGTCGTTCTCTATCGCAGCGTCAGCTTCCCCGATCTCTACCGGTCGCTGGCCTACAGCGCCCGCACCACCGCATCGATCGGCATGCTCATCGCCGGCGCACTGGTGTTCAACTACGTCGTCACCATCGAGAACATCCCCAATGCCCTGAGGGTTCTCCTGACGAGTTGGGACCTGTCGCCCCTCGCCTTCCTGATCATCGTCAACGTGCTGCTGCTGATCCTCGGATGCCTGCTTGAAGGTACGACGATCCTGCTGATCATCATCCCGGTGCTGATACCGACCGCCAAGGCGCTCGGTATCGACATGGTGCATTTTGGCGTTGTGGTCGTCATCAACATCATGCTCGGGCTCATCACGCCGCCCTACGGCCTGCTGCTCTTCATCATGAAGCGGATCGCCGACGTGCCGCTGCGCGATCTCGTGCGCGAGACCATGCCCTTCCTGTGGGCGATGATCGGCGCGCTCGCCCTCATCACCTACTTTCCGTCCCTCGTCCTGTGGCTCCCCCGGCTGCTCGGCTACCAGGGCTAGCACCCGCGCGACGGCGGCAGCGCCGTCCAACATCTGCCAGGACCGGTCAAATGACGCTCCGCATCACCATCCTCAACGGGCCAAACCTCAACCTGCTCGGCACCCGCGAGCCGCACATCTACGGCCACACAACGCTGGCGGAGATCGAGGCGACCTGCGAAGCGCTGGCCCGCGAACGCGGCGTGGCCCTGACCTTCCGCCAGTCGAACCACGAGGGCGTCCTCGTCGACTGGATCCAGGAGGCGCGCGACGCCGCCGATGCGCTGATCATCAATCCGGCCGCATATTCGTTCCGCTCGGTGGCGCTGATCGACGCGATGAAGGCCCTTGGCAAACCGATCATCGAGCTGCACGTGTCGAACATCCACGCGCGCGACGAGTTGCACCGCCACTCCATCACGTCGACTGCCGCGACCGCCGTGATCTGCGGTTTAGGTCCTTACGGTTATGTCGCCGCCCTGGAGGCGGCCGTTCACCTGGCGGGAAGCGCACGATGATGATGGGCCAGGGCTTTCTCGCGATCTGGAGCGACGTTCCGCCAGAGCACGAGACGGACTACCTGCACTGGATGACGCGCGAGCACGCTCAGGAGCGGCTCGCCGTTCCGGGATTCCGCAAGGTGCGGCTGTTCAAAAGCATCAGCACCCAGTCCCGGCGCTTCTTCATCCTTTACGCGCTGGACAACGCGGAAGTGATGGCGAGCCCTGCCTATCTGGCGCGCCTCAACGACCCGACGCCTTGGTCGCGGCGCATCATGCCCATGCTGACCAACTTCCGACGTGGAGGCGGCCGCGTTGAAGCCAGCGAGGGCTGCGGGCATGGCACGGTTGTCGCCCCCTTCCTCGCCGATGATGGCCTCACCGTCGCTCCGATTCAGCTGCCCGAGATCGTCGCCCGCGACCGCATCGTCGCGGCATCGCTGCTTCACTCCGATGCCGGCGCAACGAGTATCCAGACCGGCGAAAAGCAGCTGCGGTCCCACGATCATGGCTTTGACAGGCTAACGCTCGTCGAGGCTCTCGATGCCGGCGCCCTGAATGCACTGCTCACTGACGGGGCAGAGATCTTCGAACAGATATTTGCCCACGACGCAACGTAGTCAAAACTCTGGTCGTAGCCTGCCCCCCGCATGCGGACGTTCCAGATGTCCGCCTTGGGCCCCAAAGCGGCTGTTCAGCCGGTCTGCTCAGTGCAAAACTCTGAATACACACTATGCGGTGGTGGCCATAGGGGACCCGTGTGACCAGCAACGACAAGACCAGCCGGAGGCGATGAGCGGCGTCGAGATCATCCTCCGCCTCGTCGGCGCCTTCTACGTCCTGGCCGGACTGCTCGTGGCGCGGAGGATGGTTGTGGAGGTTTTCCTCGACAAGGCCCTCTCGGGACTCACCATGAAGCCCGTGCCGCATGCCGACCAAGTTCGCGGCCGATGGATGCTGGGCATCGCGGCGAGCGTCTTTGCCAGCGCCGTACTGCTCCTGGCGCTGAGCGTCCTCGCTTTTCCCGCTTTCCTCGCCGGCGCGGCCGTACAAGGCGCCTATCTCGGCCATGTGGCGCCGCGCCTCGTCGACCCGGAGGAGCCACCGGACCCGGCAGGCCGCCGCGGCACCCGCAACGCTTTCCTGATCTATCTCGCCGCTACAGCTTTCGTCGCCTGGGCCGCCGTCGCGGGCCATCTGCGCTGGCCGGGCAAGGATCCCTGGCCCGCAGCGATCGCCGGTGTCGCCATCGCCGCCTTCGCGGCCTACCACATGGCAAAGATGAGGGCGCCTCTCGGCGGGCGCTACAGCCCTTCCGACGACCCCCTGCTGCCCGAGGCGCCGGAGGTCCTCCCCGACCGGGTCCGCCTGATGGTCCGCCCGTTCGTGCTGCCGTTCGCTGACGACAAGACAGGGCGGGTCGTACCGCAATCCCTCGCCGTCAGCACCTTCGGACATGAACTGGTGGCTGATATCCTCGACTGGGAGGAGGGCTATCTGGCCACCATCCCGCCGCGAAAGCGTACCGGCGGCTTCAGCGATCCGTTGGCCGCAGCCCGTCACGAGGCCGAAGGGCGCGCGCTGGCTGAGCGGATAGCGGTCGTGATCGGTCTAGAACGGGTGATCTATGCCCCGGTCGGAACCCCATTCCTTTCGGCACCCGAGCGCGTCTACACCCGGCCCCGGCGCATCAAAGTCATGGCAGATTACGCATGCCATCCGCTGTGGTCGATGGACGAAGCTTATTCCGGCAATCTCGATCCGGAGGCGCTCGGTCTGTCGCCGGCCCTCGTAGCCGATCTGAGGGCTTGGGCGGAGCGTTTCGACGACGCGCTTGACTGGGACAATCCCGGCGCCGTGCGCGAGGAGGACGGGTTCGTCGCCCGGCACGAGGCTGAGGGCCGCACCCTTGCGCAGCGATTGGCGGACGAGTTGGCGGGGCAAGGCCGCGACGTTCAGGTCTACCTGATGACGCAGGAGGCGGGTGTCGTGGAGGTCAGAGGCGGAAGCGCGGAGGATTTCCCGCCAGCTTCGGCCGTCTGAGCATCTCGGCCGAGAGCGTGTCGATCTAGAGATTGATGTTTCGGATCCGCAGCGGTTACGAACCATAGCTCCACGGGGTGTCGGGTGAGCGCATCGAACTCGTGTCCAGCAGGCAGAATTGAGGGAAGGCGACCCGTGGCGAAGTTGCTAGAAAGTAGCTAGCGCTGGCCTATTGCAGCTTCAGTGGCCGCGTTGCTGACGGCACGGAAAGAAAAACCCCCGCCAAACCAGAGGTTTGGCGGGGGCTTGAATGGTGGGCACGACTGGGATCGAACCAGTGACCCCTACGATGTCAACGTAGTGCTCTCCCGCTGAGCTACGCGCCCTTTGCGGTCCGGGGACCGCGAAAGCGAGGCGCACCGTATAGCGGGGGTCGCGCGAGCGTGCAAGAGGATCGCGCGGCCCAAAATGCGCCGGTGTGGAGGAGGCTCAGGCCGCCTGCTGGAGCATCTTCTCGACCTCGTTGACGAGGTCGCGCAGGTGGAAGGGCTTGGAGAGAATCTTGGCATCCTTCGGCGCCTGCGAATCCGGCTGCAGGGCCACGGCGGCGAAGCCGGTGATGAACATCACCTTGATATCGGGATCGAGTTCGGTGGCGCGGCGGGCGAGCTCGATGCCGTCCATCTCCGGCATGACGATGTCGGTGAGCAGCAGTTCGAACGGCTCCTCGCGCAGCCGATGATAGGCGGACAGGCCGTTGTCGAAATGGGCGACGTCGTAACCGGCCGTCTGCAGCGCCTTCACCAGAAAGCGGCGCATGTCGTTGTCGTCTTCTGCCAGCAGAATCTTGCCCATGCTGAATGCGGTCCTTCGTCCGTCCGTCGTCGGGGAGGCGGTGTAGCGAACCCGATCCCGGTTGTGCCCATCAAGCCTGAAGATGGTAAATGTGCGGTGAATGGCGCGGCCGCTGGCCACCGCTTCCGGGCGCGGGAGGCGGCCCGGCGCCGGTGAGACTTCACAGGCCCGCCTCGGGCGCTAGATTGAGTGACGAAGAAGGATCGGGGCGCACTGCGATGATTGAGGCCGAGATCTGCGACATCGATCCCGCCTTCGAGGCGCTGGAGCCCGGCGCGATCCGGGCGCCGGTCGTGTTCAACTCGCCGCATTCCGGCCGGGTCTATCCGCCTCACTTCATCGAGCAGGTGCGCCTCGACCTGCCGCAGCTGCGGCGTTCGGAGGATACCGGCGTCGACGAGCTCTTCCACGGCGTGGTGGAGCGTGGCATGCCGCTGATGCGCGTGCATTTCCCGCGCTCCATGGTCGACGTGAATCGCGAACCCTACGAACTCGATCCCCGCATGTTCGACGGCCGGCTGCCGACCTTCGCCAATACCCGGTCCATGCGGGTCGCCGGCGGTCTCGGCACCATTCCGCGGGTGGTGGGCGAGGCCCAGGAGATCTATGCGCGGCGGCTGCATGTCGACGAGGCGCTGATGCGCATCGAGACGCTCTACAAGCCCTATCACCGGGCGCTGCGGCGCCTCATCGCCGCCACTCACAGGGCCTTCGGTGAGGTGCTGCTGGTCGACTGCCACTCGATGCCGTCCATGGCACCGATCCGCGAGGACCGGCCGCGCGCCGACATCGTCATCGGCGATCGCTACGGCACCAGCTGTTCGCCCGCCGTCGGCGACCTGGTGGAAGGGGTGCTGCGCGCCCGCGGCTACAATGTCGTGCGCAACAAGCCCTATGCGGGGGGCTTCATCACCGAGCACTACGGCCAGCCGCAGACCGGGGTCCATGCGGTGCAGATCGAGATCAACCGGGCCATCTACATGGACGAGCGCACCTACCGGCCGACGGCCGACTTCGCCCGCCTGCAGGCCGACCTGATGGTCCTGGCGGAGGCCCTGGCGCGACTGCCTCTCGACCGTGCGGGCGACTGGCGCATCGCTGCGGAATAGCCTGATCAGTCCCATCAAATCTGCATGGCTTGCAGAATCGGCTCCTCCCGAGGCGATCGCGCTTGGCAGTGAATCAACCCCACTGATCAAACGATCAGGGTGCAATGCACAACCATTCTGGCCGGGTTTTCTATTTTATACGACATCCCCCATCTGGTTTCCGTGCCACGGAATGCGCCACTTAACTCATTGATACTAATGAGATAAATAGTGACCTAGAATAGAAAGAGGCCGCTCACTTTCGTGAGCGGCCCAAGTCTAGGGAGGAAACGCCCAAGGAGGGCTGCGAGGCATCGCAAGGCGATACCGCGCTGCAACAATATGCCTGTGGTCCCCGGAAAAGGCAAGAAGGCTGTCCCTTTTTTTTCGGCGCGCCGCCGTTGTCCCTGCGGACCCGGTCAGGCGGTTGCTCGCCGGGGATCGGGCGCCCGCAGATAGGCAAGGGTCGCGACCGCCAGCAGGGCCGCTTGCATGGCAAAGGCGATCTGGAAGGCCGCCACCGGATAGACGGCGGCGTCCCCCGACACGCCCTTCACGGCGAGGCCGGTCGCCCATTGGGTGATGAAGCTGCCGCTCATCGTTCCCATGTTGATGAAGGAGAGGCCGCGGCCGGTGATCTCCGGCGGAAACAGCGACTTGGAATGGGCGACCAGCACTGGCGTGAAGGCGCAGGAGAAGCCGAGCAGGCCGACGATCATCACCGTCTCGGTCGCGCCATGGTGGCCGACGCCGATCAGCGCCGCGAGCAGGGTGAGGGAGAGGGCCGAGCCCGTGACGACGATCGGCCGGTAGGCGCCGACGAGGCGGTCGGCGTAGCCCCAGGCCAGCGTTCCGACCACCTGCGCCATCGCCATGACGAAGAGGGCGTGTCCCTGCGCCGCCAGGCCGGCGCCGTGGACATGGGCGAGATAGGGCCCGCCCCACAGGCCGATGATCAGACCGAAGGTCGAGTAGGTGGAAAAGGACATGAGGAACAGTGGCCAGAAGCCGGGCGTGCGCATGACGTCACCGACGCCGGCAAAGGCCTGGCGCATGGTCTCGGCAGGCCTGTCCGAAAGCCGGCCGGCGCCGGGACCGCGCACCGCCAGGACAATGCCGGCAAGCAGCGCCGCGGACGCCAGCGCAGCTGCGAGGAAGGCGGCGCGCCAGCCGTAGATGGCCGTCATCCAGCCGAGTGGCGCTGTCGCCAGGATCGTGCCGATGCTGGAGATGGCGATCTGCAGCCCGGCGAGGCTGGCGAAGACGGCGGGCGGAAACGTCCGCGCATAGATGACGAGGGGCGCCATGAAGAAGGTGGAGCAGCCGATGCCGAGCAGCAGGCGTCCGGCGATCAGTCCGGCCTGTCCGGTGGCCATGGCGAAGACCAGGGAACCGGCGACGACGAAGAGGCCCGAGCCGAGAAGCGCGGTGCGCGGACCATAGCGGTCGATGATGACGCCGACCGGGATCTGGCAGAGCGCGAAGATGAGGAAGAAGCTGGAGGCAACGAGGCCGAGTTCATCCGGATCGAGCTTCAGCTCCGTGGCGAGTGTCGTCGCGATGACCCCGATGGAATTGCGGAAGAACTGGCTCACGGACGTCGCCGCAGCAAGAACCGTGATCAGGACGATGACGGCCGGTCGGCCCATGGCGCCGTAGACTGAACTGAACACCTGTGGCCTCCCACCGGCGACACTGCCTGCGTGTCTCTCCTGCCGCAAGGCGGGTGGCGGCACCCCTGTGGCCGTGCCGCTGCATGGAACCCACGGCAGGCGGCCGCCCCGCGTTGCGGATGCAGGCCGCCCGGCCTATAGCTCGCCGGCACCGGTCAGGAGAGGACAGCAATCGTGAGCGCCGTTGACTTCGAGAGCTTCGTCAGGGACCTCGCGCGCCTGTCCGGCGAGGCCATCCTGCCCTTCTTCCGCTCCTCGATTGGCGTGGAGAACAAGGCTGGGCTCGGCCATTTCGATCCCGTCACCGAGGGTGACCGCGCCGGTGAGGCGGCCATGCGCCAGCTGATCAAGCGCACGTTTCCCGAACACGGCATCGTCGGCGAGGAATATGGCGAGGAGAACGCCGGCGCCGAGCATGTCTGGGTGCTCGACCCGATCGACGGCACCAAGGCCTTCATCGCCGGCATTCCGGTCTGGGGCACGCTGATCGGCCTCGTCCGCCACGGCGATCCGGTCTTCGGCATGATGCACCAGCCGTTCATCGGCGAGCGCTTCTGGGGCGACGGTGCGGCGGCCCGCTACGAAGGCCCGGCGGGCGCGCGCAGCCTGATGACGCGGCCCTGCGCCGGGCTGGAAGCCGCGACCATCATGACGACGTCGCCGAAGCTGTTCGACTCGGAGACGCGCCAGCTGTTCAACGCGGTCGAGGCGCGCTGCCGCACCTACCGCTACGGCGCCGACTGCTATGCCTACTGCATGCTGGCGGCCGGCCATGTCGACCTTGTCGTCGAGGCGGGACTGAAGGCCTATGACATCGCTGCGCTGGTGCCGATCATCGAGGGCGCCGGTGGCGTGGTGACGACCTGGGACGGTGGGCCCGCGGGTGGCGGTGGCCGGATCCTTGCCGCCGGCGACAGGCGCGTTCATGCCGAGGCGCTGGAAATCCTCAACGCCTGACGGCAGCACGCTTCAGAGGAAAGGCTGTTCGCCGGGGATGAAGGCGTCGAAGGCGGCCCAGAACTGGGCGCGAATCTCGTCACGCTCCTGCAGCGGCTCATGGCGCGAGCCCGGAATCACCACCGCGCTGCCGGTCTTCAGCCGGCGGGCGAATTCCTCCAGGCGGGACGTGTCGATCAGCGGATCGCGGGCGGCGCCGACCAGCAGCATCGGCTGGCGGATGCCGCGCGTGTAGAGCGGGTGGGCGAAACGTCGCGTGACAGCCAGTGCCTCGCGCAGCCAGCCGATTGTCGGTGCGCCGAGTCCGAGACGGATGTCTGCCTCGGCATAGGCCGCAGTGCGGGCATAGCGGACGGGATCGGACGTCACCGGATTGCCCTCGAAGGGTTTCAGCGCCACCGGTGCGGTGGAGCCGCCGGGGACGGTCGAACCGCCCATGCCGGCAAGCGACAGCGCTGCCGCGAGCAGACGGACCAGGCTGGGTGACCGCACCTGCGCCAGCGCGATCATCGGTGCCGACAGCACGATGCGGTCGAACCAGGTGCGGCCGCCGTGCGCGGCCTCGATGAGGATGGCGCCACCCATGCTGTGGCCGAGGGCGTAGAAGGGCGGTCGGCAGTCGGGAAGGCCGACGACCGACATGACGGTCTCGAGGTCGATCTGGAAATCGGAGAAGCGCCGGACATGGCCCTTGCGGATGTCGGCGAGGAGCCGTCCGGAGCCGCCCTGTCCGCGCCAGTCGAACGTCAGCACGCCGAAGCCACGGGCGCGCAACTCATCGACCACCTCGAAATATTTCTCGATGAACTCGGTGCGGCCATGGCAGATCACCACGGTGCCGCGACGCGGCGCACCGGTCGCCTCCCATCGCGCATAGCGGATCGCGATCCGATCGGGCGTGGTGATGGTTCCGGCACGGACGCCGGCGGGGATCGGCCTGTCGGGCAGGGCGATGAGATCCATCGGGCGGGGCTGCTCGCGAATCGAAAGGCGGGAGCATCAGGATGCTCCCGCCTCGCTAACACAGCCTTAGCGACAGGTCAGCGCAGGATGCGCGTGTCCCGGCCAGTATAGGGATCGCGCTCCCAGCCGGGCGGCGGCGGGCGGCGCGGACGGTAGACCGGCTCATCGTCATAGTAGCGCGGAGCCGGCCGCTCCTCGTAGTAGCGCGGAGCGGGGCGGTAGACCGGGCGCTCGTCGTAGTAGCGCGGGGCTGGCCGTTCATAGCCGCCACCACGACAATAGCGCGAGGCGGGGATGTAGGTATCGACCATGGACTCGGTGCTCGGGTCGAAGATGCGGGCGCGGACGGGCGGAGCGCCGGGCATGCAGGGATCATAGCGATAGTATCCCGGCAGGCTCTGGACCTGGATCACCGGCGTCGCCTCAGGCAGGGCCGGAGCCAAGGGCATGGCCACGGCGGCAGCGGGGAACAATGCGGCGAAGGCCGTCGTCAGCAAGATCCTGCGCATGTGCACCTCCTCAGCGCGCGGACCTGACTGTTCTCCAGTCCGTCTGGTTCCGCAAGGTCATTGCGCGATCCCCTTCGCTCAAGGTGAACGACCGCCTAGGGTCGCGCCGGACCATCGCGGCGCGGCGAGCGGCCGTCGCCGACGACGCGCAGGCCGATGATCTCGCCGTTGTGCGCGTCCATGACCAGGCGCAGACGCTGGCCGAACTTGTCGGTGCCGTGGGTGAGATAGGCGCTGCCGCGACGGATCACCGGGTCGGTGACGGCATAGCCGCGCTGCGACAGCCGCCCGCTCACCTCGCTGGCGGGAATGAGACGTTCGGTCGTGACCCGGCTGCGACGAGGCGCATCTGGCTCCGCGGCCCGGGCGAGGCTGCCGGCGCAGGCGAGCAGGGCGACGGCGAGCACCATGCTGGCGGTTCCGGCGACGAGACCGAGCGCAAGGGTCGAGACCGAAGACGACCGGGGCATGCCGGCAAGGGGCGGTGCGCCAGCGGGGCAGGGCGTGCGCGACGCGGTGATGCGCATGATCGGATTTCCCGGGCCAGCGTCCGCCGGCCCTCCTTCAATGGGGGGACCGGAAAGGCAGGCACCGGTCCATCGTTGCCCTCCATATGGGCCCACCGCCCTGAACCGCCACGGAAGGGGCCGTTCACCGGCGCTTCATCGGGCGGGCATCATCGCGCCGGGATCGCCGAAGGGGGCCTTGCGAAGTCCCGGAGGCCTTCCTAACTCTTTCTCCGTGCAGGCCGGAGAGGCTGCACAACCCGAACGGCCCGGCCATTGCGGCGGGCCTCATCCAGACTTGGTGTCGCTTGAAGGAGGACATCCCATGCGCAGCTTCGATCTTGCTCCGCTCTATCGCTCGACCGTCGGTTTCGACCGTCTCTTCTCGATGCTCGACCAGACCTCCGGTCTCGAGGCCCCCACGCAGAGCTACCCGCCCTACAATATCGAGCGGACCGGCGAGAACGCCTACCGCATCTCGGTGGCCGTCGCCGGCTTCACCGACAAGGACATCTCCATCGAGGTGAAGGAGCAGGCCCTGACCATCCGCGGCGAGAAGGCCGTCGGAGAGGGTGAGGCCAAGCCGGACTATCTCCACCAGGGCATCGCCGCCCGCGCCTTCGAGCGCCGCTTCCAGCTCGCCGATCACGTCTCCGTCAGGGGCGCCGTCCTTGAGCATGGGCTTCTCCACGTCGATCTCGTCCGCGAGATCCCGGAGGCGATGAAGCCGCGGCAGATCGCCATCAGCACCGGCGAGGGCGCCCGCGTCATCGAGGGTACGGCCAACCGCCAGGCTGCCTGATCCGCATCATTCTGACGGCAGGGCCGCCCTCCAACGGCCCCTCCTGAGATGCACGAACGCCCCGGTGAGGCATCACCGGGGCGTTTCGTCGTCTGGGTTCGTGGGGTGCGGCGGGCGTCCCGGCTTCCGATCAGTTCGAGGCGGGCGGTGCGACCTGCCGGATGCCCGGGGTTGCCGGCGAACCGCCCGCCTGCGGCAGAGGTTCGCCGTTCGGACCGAGGAAGCGGCCGTCGATGAGAACGCCCTCGCTGTCGGCCGGCTTCTGCGCCG
>CAZEZD010000006.1:15707-24721 GCA_964516115.1 uncultured Hyphomicrobiales bacterium | reverse complement strand
CCGACTGCGAGATGAAGGCGAGCGAGCCGGGGCGCGTCTTGCGCGAGGAGAAGCTGGCATCGACCCCGCCATGCGGTGCAATGACGCCGAAGCAGTTCGGCCCTACGAGGCGGATCGCCTTCTCGCGCACGGCCCGCTCGAGCCGCCCGCTCGCCGCCTCGTAACCCTGCCGCTCCAGCGCCGAGATGATCACGGCCGCCGGCACGCCGAGGCGGGCGGCCTCGTCGACGAGCCCGGGAATGGTCGACCCCGGTGTAGCCAAGACCACCAGATCCGGAACGGCGGGCAGGTCGGAGAGTGAGGCAAAGGCGGTCAGGCCGGCAACGGTCGAGTGTTTTGGATTGATCGGCAGCAACTGGCCGGAAAACCCCGACCGCTTCATGTTGGCCATCAGCGCCTGCCCCATCGAATGCGGACGGTCGGTGGCGCCGACGATGGCGACGGAGCGCGGCGCGAAGAACCGGTCAAGGCGGTAGAGGGACATGGCAGGTCTCCGTCGAAATCAGGGGCAGAGGCCGAAATCGCACTGTAGGGGCAGGACGCAGGCGCAGGAAGGGTGACGCGCGCCATCTCGTCGCGATCACCCCGGACGCGCGACGATATGGATCAATCTTGCGATGCACAAATGACGCTAGACAAGCCGACGCGCTGCCGCCGGCCTCAGCCGCCGTGTTTCTCCAGGAAGGCCTCGACCGGCAGCGTCCGGAAATCGGTCAGCGCGCCGCGCAGGCGCGCGTGGTCCCAGTCCCACCAGGCCAGAGTCAGAAGCCTCTCGCCGATCGCCTCGGGAAAGCGCCGCCTGATCACCCGCGCCGGATTGCCGCCGACCACCGTGTAGGGCGCGACATCCCTGGTGACGATGGCCCCGGCCGCAACGACCGCACCGGTGCCGACATGCTTCCCCGCCAGCACCACGCCGCCATGGCCGATCCACACATCGTGGCCGATGGTCACCGCCTGCGCGCGGCGCCAGTCGAAGAAGCCCGCCTCGTCCGACTCGCCCTCGAAGTAGCGGGAGGCGCGGTAGAGGAAGTGACTCTGGCTCGCCCGCTCCATCGGGTGGTTGCCCGGATTGATTCGCACATGGGAGGCGATGGAGCAGAACTTGCCGATGGTCGACATGTCGATCTGGCCGTCCTGCACGATGTAGGAATAGTCGCCCATCACCGTCTCGGAGATGACCGTGCGCGCTCCGACCTCGGTGTAGGCGCCGAAGCGGCTGTCGCGGACGACGGCGGTCGGATGGATCGAAGGCTCGAGGCCAAGTGTGCTCATAACGGCGGCATCCTTGAAGCGTAGGGGGACACCTCCTGCCGCTCGCCCGGGCAGATGACATTCACATGACAAAACGATGACAATTCGCAAGTATTCGCCGGTCCGTTCAACTGTCTCCTGAGCACTTGTCGCGTCACAAAACTGTAATTCGCCTGGCCTAGAGCGATCTCGTCGCGAGGGTTCCCGCCTTCGCGCATGTCGTTTCAGGACGGGAACCACTGCATGCTGACGATCGACGGGATCACGCGGCGGTTTGGCGCGAAGACGGCGGTCTCCGACGTGTCGCTGGAGGTCGAGCGCGGGGCCTTCGTCGGCATCATCGGCAGGTCGGGCGCCGGCAAGTCCACTTTGCTGCGCATGATCAATCGCCTGCAGGAGCCCTCCTCCGGCCGGATCATCTGCGAGGGACAGGATGTCACCGCGCTGTCGGGCGCGGCGCTGCGCGACTGGCGCCAGTCCTGCGCCATGATCTTCCAGCAGTTCAATCTTGTCGGCCGCCTCGACGTGCTGACCAACGTGCTGATGGGCCGCCTCAATCATGTCGGTCAGGCCCGCTCCCTTCTCAAGCTGTGGAGCGCCGAGGACAAGGCCATCGCCCTCTCCGCACTTGAGCAGTTCGATATCGCGTCTCTCGCCGCCCAGCGTGCCGAGAGCCTGTCGGGAGGCCAGCAGCAGAGGGTGGCCATCGCCCGGGCTCTCGTGCAGGAGCCGCGCCTGATCCTCGCTGACGAGCCGATCGCCTCGCTGGATCCGCGCAACACCCGCATCGTCATGGACGCTCTGCAGCGGATCAACCGTCACTACGGCATCACCGTGATCTGCAACCTTCACTCGCTCGACCTCGCCAAGTCCTATTGCGACCGCCTGGTTGGTATGGCGCAGGGCCGCGTCGTCTTCGACGGCCCGCCCGCCGCGCTCACCGACGATGCCGCGCGCGTGCTCTACGGCATCGAGGCCGGCGACGTGATCGACAGCCATACGCCCCTTCCCCAACCCGCGCCGGTCCTTCCGGCAGCGGCCTTCGCCTGACGCATTCAGCCCCTTCCACCAAGGTCCCGGAGACCACACCCATGTTCGATCGCCGCCAGATCGCCGCCGGCCTTGCCGGCCTGCCCTTCGCCTCCATGGCTGCTTCTGCCCAGGGCTCCTGGCAGACGCGCTTCCCCGAGCTCGTCTTCGCCGTCGTCCCGGCCGAGAACGCCTCGGGCCTCACCGAGCGCATGGCGCCGTTCAACGCCTATCTGAGCAAGGAACTCGGCGTGAAGGTGACCCTGCGCATCGCCAATGACTATGCCGCGGTCATCGAGGGCCAGCGCGCCGGCCAGATCCATCTCGCCTACTACGGTCCCTCCTCCTATGTGCGCGCCCACACGGTCACCAATGGCGGCGTCGAGCCCTTCGTCACCACCATCAATTCCGACGGCTCGATCGGCTACTATTCGGTCCTCTACGTGAAGGCCAACAGCACCGCTGCCTCGATCCAGGACCTGAAGGGCAAGAACCTCTGCCTCGTCGATCCCAACTCGACCTCGGGCAACAACGTCCCCCGCTTCGCCATGAGCCGCATGGGCATCGCCAACCCCGACCAGCACTTCTCCCGCGTCGTCTATGCCGGGAGCCACGAGAACGCCATCACGGCCGTGGGCCAGGGTACCTGTGACGCCGCCTTCAACTGGTGGAATTCCGAGCAGGACTCCAACTTCTCCCGCATGGTCAACAAGGGCATGGTGCGGAACGAGGATTTCAAGATCATCTTCAAGTCCGACCTGATCGCCGGTTCGCCCTATGGCTGGCTGACCTCGCTGCCCGCTGACGCCAAGGCCGCTATCCTGAAGGCCTTCATCGAGGCTCCCCAGAGGGACAAGGTCGCCTTCGATCGCCTCTCCGACGGCAAGGATCGCGGCTTCCAGAAGGTGACACATCAGGACTACATCCCCGTCGTCGAACTGCAGAAGTTCGTCGACCAGATGCGTCGCGCCCGCTCCTGAGATCGTCCGGTCAGAGGCTCCCGCTCATGGCGGGAGCCTCTGACCCATCAGGCCGTCCATCGGGAGAGCCTCGCCATGATCACGCGCCGCATTGCCCTGGCTCTGCTCGCCTCGCTGACGGTCTCAGCCCCTGCCGTCGCGCAGACTGACGACTGGCGACGCACCCATTCCGAACTGGTCTTCTCCATCATCCCCTCCGAAAATTCCTCGGGCGTCCTCGACCGCTACTCCCCCTTCATGGCCTATCTCTCGCAGGCGCTCGGCGTGAAGGTCACGCTCAGGGTCGCCAGCGATTACGCCGCGGTGATCGAGAGCCTGCGCTCGGGCCAGGTGCATTTCGCGCATATGGGCCCCGCCGCCTACGCCCGCGCCGCGATCGTCACGCAGAACGGCGTCGAGCCGCTGGTGACCATGGCGAACTCGCAAGGCGCCATCGGCTACTATTCGGTCCTCTATGTGCGCGCTGGCGATCCCGCGCAGAGCCTCGCCGATCTCAAGGGACGCAATCTCTGCCTGGTCGATCCCAATTCGGCCTCCGGCAACAATGTTCCACGCTTCGCCATGAGCAAGCTCGGCATCGAGCCGGAAGCCCATTTCGGCAAGATCGTCTATTCCGGCAGCCACGAGAACGCCGTCATCGGGCTCGGACAGGGCACCTGTGACGCCGCCTTCAACTGGTGGAACACGGAACGGGAGTCGAACCTGCTGCGCATGGTCGCCAAGAACATGGCGCGCGCCGAGGACTACCGCATCATCTTCAAGTCCGACCTCATTCCCGGCTCGCCCATCACCATGATGCGGTCAGCTCCGGAAGCCCTGCGGAACGCCGTTCGTCAGGCCTTCGTCGAAGCGTCGACCCGCGATCGCGAGGCCTTCCTTCGCATCAGCGACGGCAACGCGACAGGCTACGTGCCGGTGAAGACGGAAGACTATCAGGTGATGATCGACCTCTCCCGCTTCATCGACCAGATGCGTCGGCGTCGGAGTTGAACTGAGGTCATGTCGACGGCTGTTCCCCGCCTTCCCGATCACCAGCTTGCCGCCCTCGGTGGCGCCTATGCCGAGGCCGTCTCCGCCAAGCGCCGGCAGATCATCGTCGGCCTTGTGCTGTTCGTCGGCGCCTTCATTGTCGCCGGCCTCGTCGCCGAGGTCAGGCCCGCGACCTTCTTCACCAATCTCTGGCGCTTCACCGACTATCTCGGCCGCATCTTCACGCTGGAGCAGGGTCCCGCCGCCGGCCGCTTCGTCCTGTTCGACGTCGTCGAGTGGATGTGGGGCTTCGACAAGTGGATCAAGCTCCTGTGGGAGACGCTGCTCATCGCCTATGTCGGCACGCTGACCGGCGCCATCGGCGGCTTCGTCTTCTGTTTCCTCTCGGCGCGTAACCTCGCCCCGAATTCGACGATCGGCTTTCTCGCCAAGCGCTGGCTGGAATTCTGCCGCACGGTTCCCGAGATCGTCTTCGCCCTGATCTTCGTCGTCGCCTTCGGCCTCGGCCCGGTGCCGGGTGTTCTGGCCATCGCCATCCACACCTTCGGGGCGCTCGGCAAGCAGTTCGCCGAGGTCGCCGAGAACATCGACATGAAGCCGGTCGACGGCCTGACCGCCACGGGCGCCACCTGGGCGCAGACGATGCGTTTCGCCGTGGTGCCGCAGGTACTCTCCAACTTCGCCAGCTACGCACTGCTGCGCTTCGAGGTGAACGTGCGCGGCGCCGCCGTCATGGGTTTCGTCGGCGCCGGCGGCATCGGACAGGACCTCGTCGAGGCCATCCGCAAGTTCTACTATTCCGACGTCTCGGCCATCCTCGTGCTGATCATCGCGACTGTGATGGTCATCGATCTCGCGACCGAGCGGCTGCGCCATCATCTCATCGGCATCGAGTCCCGCTCATGACCATGCCCGCAGCCGAGCATCCCCTGCGCACCGCCGCCCGCGCCGAGCGCGACGGGCTGATGCAGCGCCATCCGGAGGTCTTCCGACCCTCGCCCGCCCGCCGCATCCGCACCGGGTTCATCCTGGCGCTGCTCGCCGGTCTCTTCGCCTACGGCCTCGTCGTTCTCGATTTCGACCCGGCCCGGCTTCTTTCGGGGATCGGCAAACTCGGCCAGTTCATGTGGTTCATGCTGCCCCCGTCCACCGGCACCTGGGCGAAGTTCTTCGTCTATCTGCACGCGCTCGCCGAGACGGTCGCCATCGCCTTCCTCGGGACCTTCACGGCCGCGCTGTTCGCCCTGCCGGTCGGCTTCCTTGCCGCCAAGAACATCGTCCCGAACGTCGTCATCCACTTCCTGTCGCGACGCATCGTCGACACCATCCGCGGCGTCGACGAACTGATCTGGGCGCTGATCTGGGTGAGCGTCGTCGGCCTTGGCCCCTTCGCCGGCGTCCTCGCCCTGCTCTGCTCCAATTTCGGACTGTTCTCGAAACTCTTCTCCGAGGCGATCGAGGCTGCCGACCGCAAGGCGTCTGAAGGTATCGCCTCGACGGGCGGGAGCCGGCTGCACGGCATTCGCTTCGGCATCCTGCCGCAGGTGCTGCCCATCTTCGGCAGCCAGGTGCTCTATTTCTTCGAGAGCAACACGCGCTCGGCGACCATCATCGGCATCGTCGGCGCCGGCGGCATCGGCCTGCACCTGTCGGAGCAGATCCGCGTGCTGGAATATCAGCACGTCTCGGCGCTGATCCTGATGATCCTGGTCACGGTGGCGCTGATCGACCAGATCTCGACCCGCCTGCGCTTCGCCCTCATCGGCGAGCGCGCCGCGCCCTGAGGCGCGCCGGTCAACCCACGGTCAGGCGGATGCGGTCGGCGCAGAAATGCGAGCGCGCCCATTGGATGGGAATGCCGTCGGGGTCGACGTTGACGCTGTCGATGACGAGAACCGGCCGGCCTTCGGCGATCTCGAGACGCTCGGCATCGAGCCGGTCGGCGAGCGCGGCGCCGATCTTCGTGGAGGCGCGGCGATAGTCCGGCACGTCGCAGGCGGCGAGTGCGGCGGTGATCGAACCGGTCGCCGCATAGACCTCCGGAACCCCGCGGAAGCGCGGCAGGGGAAAGGCCGTGACGGCCCAGGAGATCGGCACGCCATCGGCGAAATGGGCGCTCTCCACCATCACCACCGGATCCTCCGGCGACAGGTCCAGCGCCTCGGCGATCTCGGAACTGGCGCCGGTCTCGCGATGACCGAGCAGCCGGCCGGCAGGGTCGCGCGCCTGCCCCACGACGATCTCGGAGAAGCGCGTGCGCCGGCCGATCGGATAGGTCAGGGGCTTGGCCTCGACATAGGTGCCGGAGCCCTGCGTGACGCGGACCAGCCCCTTGTCGACCAGCGACTTCACCGCCTGCCTGACCGTATGGCGGTTGACGCCGAAGCGTTCGGTCAGCGCCGCCTCGGTCGGCAGCCGCGTGCCCGGCACCAGGCCGCCGCCGGCAATCTCGGCCTCGATCGCCTCGGCGATCTGCCGCCACACCGTGACCCCCCTGCCCCTCGCCAGCATGCCGCCTCCCGTCATCCGCCTGTCACGGCTCGCAGCCGATATGCGGAACCGCCCCGTCACGCCAGCCGCCCCGACGCAGGTTTCCGCTTGCCCGGTGACATCGACTGTCATAAAACCATAATCGTCTAGACTAATATACAAATCATGACAGATCATTCCGACCCGCCCGATTCACTCCAGACCGCCCGCAAGGCTACCATGGCCACGGTGGCCCGCGCGACAGCGGACGAACTCGCCGGCCTCGACCGGATCGCGGGGGCGCGCGCGACCATCCTGCGCGCACCCGAGATCGGCCTCGTCATGGTGCGCGGCCGCATCGGCGGCGACGGCGCCCCCTTCAATCTGGGCGAGGCGACGGTCACGCGCGCCGCCGTTGCGCTCCCAGGCGGCGAGGTCGGCTTCGGTCATGTGCTCGGCCGCGATCGGGAGAAGGCACGGCTCGCCGCTCTCGCCGACGCGCTCTGGCAGGCGCCGGCGACCCAAGATGCGGTCGAGGCGTTACTCGCCCCGGTCCGCGAACGTCTCGCCACCGAGGCCGCCTGCAAGCGCGAGCGTGCCGCCGCCACCCGCGTCGACTTCTTCACCATGGTGCGCGGAGACAACTGATGGCTATCGCCCTCGCCTTCGCCGACCCTGTCCACGATGCCCAGCAGACGTTCCGCGCCGTGATGAACGCCATGGCCCGCCCCGGAACGATCCACGCGGTCCCGGGCCTCGCCGCTGCGCCCGCGCCACTGTCGCCGGTCGCAGCCGCCATCGCGGTGGCGCTGGCGGACTACGAGACACCGCTGTGGCTCGATGCATCCCTCGCCGCCGCGCCGGACGTCGCGTCCTACATGACTTTCCACACTGGCGCGCGGATCGTCGCCGCGCCCGCGCAGACCGCCTTCGCGCTGATCGCGGATCCGGGCGCGCTGCCGGATTTTGTCGACTTCGCGCTCGGCACCGATGTCTATCCTGATCGTTCGACGACGCTCATTCTGCAGGTGCAGAGCCTCGCCACCGGCCCCCGGTTCCGCCTGGCGGGGCCCGGCATCAAGGGCCATGCGACCCTCTCCGTCACCGGCCTTTCCGCCGATATCGTCACCCGCCTCGCCGCCAACCATGCCCTGTTCCCCCGCGGCATGGACCTTGTGCTGGCAGGGCCAGAAGGCGTCGCCGCCCTGCCCCGCACCACCCGCGTCACCCTGTCGGAGGCCTGATCCATGTATGTGGCCGTCAAGGGTGGCGAGCGCGCCATCGACAACGCCCACCGGCTCCTCGCCCATGCACGGCGCGGCGATCCCGCCGTGCCGGAGGTCGCGCCCGCACAGATCCGCGAGCAGCTCGCGCTCGCCGTCGACCGGGTGATGACCGAGGGCTCGCTCTACGACCGCGACCTCGCCGCCATCGCCATCAAGCAGGCGCGCGGCGATCTGGTGGAGGCCGCCTTCCTCGTGCGCGCCTTCCGCACGACCCTGCCCCGCTTCGGCGCCACCGAGGCGATCGACACCGCAGCCATGCAGGTCGCCCGCCGGGTCTCGGCGACCTTCAAGGACATTCCCGGCGGACAGATTCTCGGACCGACCTTCGACTACACGCACCGCCTCATCGACTTCCTGCTCGAGGCCGGCGCGGATGTGGCCGAACCCATCCGTCAGGTTGCCGAGGACGCACCCATGCCCCGCGTCACCGACCTGCTCGGCCACGACGATCTCATCGAGCGCAACCCCCCGGGCGATCCCGACGCGCCGGTGCCCGACCTCACCCGCGAGCCGCTCGACCTTCCCGCCGGTCGCGACCTGCGCCTGCAGAACCTCGCGCGCGGCGACGAGGGCTTCCTGCTCGCCCTCGGCTACTCGACGCAGCGCGGCTTCGGCCGCACCCACCCCTTCGCCGGCGAAATCCGGCTCGGCGAGGTGGAGGTGGAGTTTATTTCCGAGGATGTCGGCTTTGCCGTTCCGCTCGGCGACATCACCGTCACCGAATGCCAGATGGTCAACCAGTTCAAGGGCTCGGCCAAGGAGCCGCCGCGCTTCACCCGCGGCTACGGCCTCGCCTTCGGCCATTGCGAGAGGAAGACCATGGGCATGGCCCTGGTCGATCGCGCGCTCCGCGCCGGCGAACTCGGGGAGGAGGTCAAGGCTCCGGCGCAGGACGAGGAATTCGTTCTGATGCACTCGGACAATGTGCAGGCGACAGGCTTCGTCGAGCATCTCAAGCTGCCGCACTACGTCGACTTCCAGGCCGAACTCGACCTGCTGCGGAACG
>CAZEZD010000006.1:14869-15697 GCA_964516115.1 uncultured Hyphomicrobiales bacterium | reverse complement strand
TTCCAGGCCGAGCCCGGCCTCATCCGCCAGATGCGTCAGGAGATCGCCGAGCGGCAGACTGCCGAACGCACCGCAGCCGACGGATCAGCTGAAGCTCCCCTGCAGGAGGCCGCGGAATGAACGCGCTCGCCACATCCGGAGCCATCGCGGCGACCGGCTACAACTTCGCCTATCTCGACGAACAGACGAAGCGGATGATCCGCCGCGCCATCCTCAAGGCTATCGCCATTCCCGGCTATCAGGTGCCCTTTGCTTCGCGCGAGATGCCCATGCCCTATGGCTGGGGAACGGGGGGCGTGCAGGTCACTGCTGCGATCCTTGGCCGGAATGACCGCCTCAAGGTCATCGACCAAGGGGCCGACGACACCACCAATGCCGTCTCCATCCGCAAGTTCTTCGAGAAGACTTCAGGCGTGGAAACAACGACCCAAACGGCCAACGCGACCATCATCCAGACCCGCCATCGCATTCCCGAGAAGACGCTGACCGCCGAGCAGGTGCTCGTCTATCAGGTGCCGATCCCCGAGCCGCTTCGCTTCCTCGAGCCGCGCGAGACCGAGACGCGCGTCATGCACGCGCTGGAGGACTACGGCCTCATGCACGTGAAACTCTACGAGGATATCGCCACCCACGGCCACATCGCGACCACCTACGCCTATCCGGTGAAGGTCGAGGACCGCTACGTGATGGACCCCTCGCCGACCCCGAAGTTCGACAACCCCAAGATGGATGATTGCGCGGCGCTGCAGCTCTTCGGCGCCGGGCGCGAGAAGCGCATCTATGCGGTGCCGCCACACACCAAGGTGGTTTCGCTCGACTTCGAGGACC
>CAZEZD010000006.1:0-14859 GCA_964516115.1 uncultured Hyphomicrobiales bacterium | reverse complement strand
TCGAACCGACCAAGTTCGACCACGCCTGCGCCCTTTGTGCAGCGACGCACACCTATCTCGACGAGGTCATCACCGACGATGCAGGGGGGCGGATGTTCGTCTGCTCGGACACCGACCATTGCGAAGAGCGCCGTGCGGAGGGCCATCGCGGCGAGTTGCTGGGCGACGCGCCGGCGGCGATCGCGGGAAGCGCACCATGACGACCGACACGCCCCTTCTCACCGCCGAGAGCCTGACGAAGTTCTACGGTTCCCGCATCGGCTGCCGCGACGTCGGCTTCGAGCTCTATTCCGGCGAGGTTCTCGCCGTGGTGGGCGAATCCGGCTCGGGCAAGTCGACGCTGCTGAAGCTGCTGTCAGGCCAGCTCGAGCCCTCGGCCGGGCGCGTACTCTACGCCATGCGCGACGGCGTCACCCGCGACATCCTCACCCTGTCCGAGGCCGAGCGGCGCTTCCTGTTCCGCACCGACTGGGGCTTCGTCCACCAGCATGCCGAACAGGGCCTTCGCATGGGCGTCTCGGCCGGCGCCAATGTCGGCGAGCGGCTGATGGCGGTGGGATGGCGTCACTACGGGAAGATCCGCGAGGAAGCCGAAACCTGGCTGGAGCGCGTCGAGATCGACCCCGACCGTATCGACGACCGGCCCACCGCCTATTCCGGCGGCATGCGCCAGCGCCTGCAGATCGCCCGCAATCTCGTGACCTCGCCGCGCCTCGTCTTCATGGACGAACCGACGGGAGGCCTCGATGTCTCCGTGCAGGCGCGCCTGCTCGACCTCGTCCGCGGACTCGTCGCCGATCTCGGCCTCGCCGCCATCGTCGTGACGCATGATCTCGCGGTCGCCCGGCTGCTTTCGCACCGCATTCTCGTCATGAAGGATGGCCGCGGCATCGAGACCGGACTCACTGATCAGGTGCTGGACGACCCGCGCGAGCCCTATACCCAGCTCCTCGTCTCCTCGATCCTGCAGCCGTGAGGACGGACATGACCCAGCCCCTCCTCAGCCTTGAGAACCTCGCCAAGAGCTTCACCATGCACCTGCAGGGCGGGCTGGTGATCCCCGTGATCTCCGGCATCTCGCTCGATGTGGCGCCCGGCGAATGCGTCGTGCTCGGCGGTCCCTCGGGCGCCGGCAAGTCGTCGATCCTCAAGATGATCTACGGCAACTACCGCGCCGACGGCGGCGTCATCCGCGTCGCCGCCAGCGATGGCGAGACGGTCGACGTCGCGACAGCGGCCCCGCGCCGCGTCATGGCGCTGCGCCGCAGCACCATCAGCTATGTCTCGCAGTTCCTGCGCGTCATCCCGCGCGTGCCGGCGCTGACCGTCGTCGCCGAGGCAGCCGTCGCCTTCGGCATCGGCCGCGACGAGGCCGACGCCCGCGCCCGACGCCTGCTCGGCCTGCTCAACGTGCCCGAGCGGCTGTGGTCGCTGCCGCCGGCGACCTTTTCCGGCGGCGAGCAGCAGCGGGTAAACATCGCCCGCGGCTTCATCGCCGACCACCCGATCCTGCTGCTCGACGAGCCGACCGCTTCCCTCGACGCGACGAATCGCGCAGCCGTGGTCGAGCTGATCGAGACGAAGAAGGCGGCCGGAACCGCCATCGTCGGCATCTTCCACGACGACGACGTGCGCGAGCGGGTCGCCACCCGCATCGTCGACGTTACGCGCTTCGCCGCAAGCGCCGCATAAGGACGACCATGACCGCCAAGGATCCCATCCCCGCCGACCAGACCGGCTCGCTGACGCTCTTCTCCCGCCGCGTCGTCCTCGCCGACCGCGAGGTGGCCGCGACCGTCGTGATCGAGGACGGCGTCATCGCCGCCGTCGAGATCGATCGCCAGCGGGCGGACGCCGCCGATCTCGGCGACGACCTGCTCATTCCCGGCCTCGTGGAACTTCATACGGACCATCTGGAGCCGCACTACCAGCCGCGCCCGAAGGTGCACTGGGACCCGCTTTCGGCTGTCTTCGCCTACGATGCGCAGATCGCCTCCTCCGGCATCACTACGGTCTTCGACAGCCTCAGGATCGGCTCGGACGACGACCGCCCGACGACCGCCGACGGGCTGCTCGACCTGTCCGAGGCCATCGAGAAGGCCAAGGGCACCGGCCTCCTGCGCTCCGACCATCACACCCACCTGCGCTGCGAGATCCCCTCGCGCGGTGTGGTCGAGGAGGCGGAGAGCTATCTCTCCCGCTTTGACGTCCGCCTCATGTCGCTGATGGATCACACGCCCGGCCAGCGCCAGTTCCGCGACGAGGAGAAACTGCGCACCTACTATCGCGGCAAGACCGGCCTATCGGAAACGGACCTCGACCGGCTCTTCTCCAACCGCCGCGCCCGCGCCGGCGAGATCGGCGAGCCCAACAAGCGCGGCCTCGTCGGCCTCGCGCACAAGGCCGGTATCGCCCTCGCCAGCCATGACGACACGCTCGAGGATCATGTCGCGGAATCTGTCGCCGACCGGGTCTCCATTGCGGAATTCCCGACGACCGTGGAGGCGGCGCGCGCCTCGCACGCGGCCGGCATCTCCGTCCTGATGGGCGCACCCAACGTCGTGCGCGGCGGCTCCCACTCGGGCAACGTGTCGGCGGTGGAACTGGCCGAGGCCGGTGTCCTCGACATCCTCTCCTCCGACTATGTGCCGATCAGCCTGATCCACGGTGCCTTCGGCCTGCGTGACGTACCGGCCATGGGCGGCCTTGCCGGCGCCATCCAGACGGTGACGCTGAAGCCTGCGCTCGCCACCGGCATGACCGACCGGGGCGAGATCGCCGTGGGAAAGCGCGGCGACCTCGTGCGCGTTGCCATGGTGGGCTCGCAGCCCGTGGTGCGCGAGGTCTGGCGCACCGGCCGCAGGATCGCCTGACATGACGGCTGCAGGCCCTGACGGCGGAAAGCCGCTGCGCGAGGCGAGCCCCATCGGTCCGGGCCGGCTCGTCCTCGTGGTGGGGCCGAGCGGCGCCGGCAAGGACACGCTGATCGCAGCCGTCCGCCAGCGCCTGGCAGGCGACGAGGCCTTTCTCTTTCCCCGGCGGATCGTCACCCGTCCGCCCTCGTCGGCCGAGGACAATATCGAGGCCGACGAGGCGACGTTTCGGACGATCGCGGCGGCCGGCGGCCTCGCCCTGTCGTGGACGGCCCACAGCCACCACTACGGCATTCCCGCCGTCATCGACCACGCGCTCTACGGCGGCCGCACAGCCGTCTGCAACGTGTCGCGCGAGGTCGTTGCGGCCGCCCGCCAGCGCTATGCCAATGTCACCGTGGTGGAGATCACGGCGCCGCCCGACGTCCTGAAGAGCCGGGTCGCCGCCCGCTCGCGCCCCTCCGACGGCGATTCGGCGGCGCGGGTGGAGCGGCGCATCACCCATCCGGTCGATCCCGACGTCGTTATCGTCAACGACGGTCCGGTCGAGCCCGCCGCCGCGCGGCTTCTGGCCGTCGTCGCCGGCCGGACCTGATCGGCGGCGCCGTCCGGCGTGGCCCGCCCCATTGGCGGCATCGCCCATTGCACGCAGGCGTGATCGGGGCTCCTATGGGGCATTCCCTGAGGAGAGCCGATCGTGAATCGCTTCGTTGCCCGCGTTCCGATGTCCGTCATCTGCCCGGAGCCGATGGTTCCCGCTATCCAGCACGTGCTGGAAGGCGAGTACGAGGCCCATTATGACGGCATCGGGCTCGACATCCTCGACATCGGCGCCAATGTCGGCTCCTTCGCTCTCTGGGCCTCGGCCCGCTGGCCCGGCAGCCATGTGCGCTCCTTCGAGCCGCATCCAGGTACCTTCGAGTTCCTGAAGCAGAATACCGCCGGCCGGCGCGACATCACCATCGTCAATGCCGCCCTCTTCCCCGGCGGCCTGACCAAGGCGACCTTCCACAGCCGCTTCGCCGGCGATGGCGAGTCCGGCCTTGCGGCCTATTCCGGCGACACCTTCGTCGACGGCACGTTGGTCGAGACCTATGAGGTCGCCGTGGTCGACCCCACCACCCTGCCCTCGGCGGACATCGTGAAGATCGACATCGAGGGCGGCGAAGGCGAGGTTCTCGCACATCTCGACTTGTCGAAGACCTCCCTCGTCCTGCTGGAGTTCCAGAACCGCAAGAACCGCGAGCATATCCGCGCCACGCTGGCGGCCGACTTCGACCTGCTGCACGACGAGGAATTCGCCTGGGACGACCTGCTCGGCTATGGCGGTTACCGCCCCGACCTCAAGGGCGACGCCTGGGGCCGCATCTTCGCCATCCGCAAGGACCTGACGCGCATGACGAAGCGCGAGCCGGTCGCGATCTGAGACCGCGTCGCCGGCGCGGAAGGATCCGCTGACATCCTTTTGCCGTATCCGGGTGTATCGGACATAGTGGACGGGAACAGGGCGACGAGTCGTCGCCCGACCGTCGGTTGAGGCCACCGGGCGGGTCCGGCCCTGGCCGGCCGATTCCCGGGGCGCCTTGAGCGGGCAGGGTCGGTGCATGGCTGGGATGAGGGACGATCGTCAGGAACCGGGAGGCGAGGCCGCTGCGCTGCGCCCGCTGCCGATCGACCAGGCGGTGCTGGATGTCGCGGCGCCTGCGCCCTCGCGCGGCGTGGGCCTGTCCGGCAAGCTGCTGATCCTGACGACGCTGTTCATCCTGATCGCCGAAGTCCTCATCTATGTGCCGGCGGTGGCGAACTTCCGCAATTCCTGGCTCGACGACCGCCTGGCGGCCGGCCGCACGGCCGCACTCGTGCTGGAGGCGGCGCCGAGCGGCATGGTGCCTGAGGCGCTGGTGCGCGAACTCCTCGACAGCGCCGGCGCCAAGGCCGTGGCGCTGAAGACCGGACCGGCCCGCCGGTTGCTCGCTGCCTCCGATGAGCTTCCCGATGTCAACGTGACGATCGACATGCGCGACCAGCCGCTCTTCCGGACCTTTCCGGAGGCCTTCGCCACGCTCTTCGCCAGGGACGGCCGCACCATGCGCGTCATGGGCGAGGCGCGCCGGGCCGGCGACTTCGTCGAGATCGTCATGGACGAGACGCCGCTGCGCCACGCCATGCTGCGCTTCTCCAAGACGCTGCTGATCTACTCGCTGTTCATTTCGGTGCTGTCGGCGGCGCTCGTCTATGTGACCCTGCACCTGATGTTCGTGCGCCCGATGCGGCGGCTGACCGACACCATGATCGCCTTCCGCGAGAACCCGGAGGACATCAGCCGGGCGATCGTTCCGACCGGCCGCAAGGACGAGGTCGGCGTCGCGGAGTACGAACTGCAGACGATGCAGCATTCGCTGCACGACATGCTGGCGCAGCGATCGCGCCTGGCCGCCCTCGGGCTCGCCGTCTCCAAGATCAACCACGACCTGAGGAACCTGCTGGCCTCGGCCCAGCTCTTCTCGGACCGGCTCGCCAATGTGCCGGACCCCACCGTGCAGCGCTTCGCGCCGAAGATGATCCTGGCGCTCGACCGGGCCATCGCCTTCTGCCAGTCGACCCTCTCCTACGGCCGCGCCCAGGAGGCGCCGCCGCAGCGGCGCGCGGTGGCGCTCACCACCCTTGCCGAGGAGGTGCGCGACACGATGGGTCTCGCCGATGATGCCCGCATCGGCTTCGTCAATGCGGTGGACGACGGCCTGGTGATCGACGCCGATCCCGACCACCTCTTCCGGGTGCTGCTGAACCTTGCCCGCAACGCCCATCAGGCGCTGGAGTCGCGCGCTCCGAACGATCCCTCGCGCGACCACATCCGCATTGCCGGCCGGCGCGAAGGCACCGTGACGATCATCGAGATCTCGGACACCGGCCCGGGCGTCCCGGAGCGCGCGCGACAGCACCTGTTCGAGGCCTTCCAGGGCTCGACCCGCCCCGGCGGCACCGGCCTCGGCCTCGCCATCGCGGCGGAACTCGTGCGCGCCCATGGCGGCACCATCACGCTGGCGGAAGGCACGCTCGGCGCCACGTTCCGCATCACCATCCCCGACCGGCCGATCGATCTGGCGAGCGTCCGCAAGGCGCATCGCAAGCGCGCGTGAGACGACGGCGGACGCTCGACGGGGATGAGGGAATTCCCGCGCCGCCGGAGCAGGACGTCGCGTCTCCTGGACCTGTTCCAGCCGAGGCTCCGCGCGGGGATTCCTGACGCCGCCCCCCTTGCAATCGGTTTCGAAACAGCGTATCCGACCGCCTCCGTTCGCAAGGCGATCTGCCTCGCCGAACGCGGCGCGCGCCCGTAGCTCAGCTGGATAGAGCACCAGACTACGAATCTGGGGGTCAGAGGTTCGAATCCTTTCGGGCGCGCCATTCTCAGGCTGCTGGTTCCAACTGCCCTTTTCTGTGTCGTGCGACGAGGTCGGATTCGATCCAACACGCATGGAAGCAGCGTCAGCGCGGATTTGCTGGGTCGGCAAACGGCTCGTCGGGATTGCAAACATAAAACAGGGCCATTCGCGCCGGGACGTCACCCCTGTTGCGTCCCGTCATGTTGACGCCCGACGGCTCGACGAAGACCTGACCAACTTCGATGTGGACCGGGTCCGCGCCATCCAGTTCGAGCGTGAATGTTCCCTCCAGCATATAGACCACCACGGGATGACGGTGCGAATGGTAGGGGGTGACGTCGCCTGGCAAGAGGTTGGCGAACAGCACCCTGATTTCCTGAACCTGTGCCGTCGGCATTCCTTGCACCGCCTGCCGGTGAAGCGGCGTGAGCTTTGCCATGCCGCTGTCCTGCGCAGTGCGCGTGACGCCGACCGTCAGTCCGGCAGTCATGGTTGAAACGTCTGTTTTCTCGTGCATGGCCTTCTCCTCTGCAATTCCCGGGACGCTAGCCCCTTCGAGGTTCTGGCAGCAGCAGCGAAACTGCCAACGGCCTGCGCAATTGTGCATAGTGGTCCCATGTTCGACTGGAACGATCTGCGCCATCTCGTTGCCGTGTCACGTTGTGGCAGCACGCTTGCCGCCGCGAAGGCGCTCGGGGTCAATCAATCAACGGTCCATCGCAGGCTGCTGGAGCTTGAGCGGCGCATCGGCCTGAGCCTGGTGAAGCGCCGGCCGGCGGGATATCGCCTCTCGGAACTGGGGGAAGCGCTGATTGGCGAATTCATCGCCGTCGAAGCTGCCGTCGAGCATCTCGAACGAAAGATCGGCGCGCTGAAGCTCGACCTCAAGGGAACCATCCGCCTCACCTGCCCGGAGCCGACGGTTCCGCGCATCGCCGCATCCGGGTTGCTCGACCGTTTCCATGCCCGCTATCCCGGCCTTGCAGTGGAATTCGTCACCAGCGACCGCTACCTGGACCTGGTCATGGGAGAAGCCGACGTCGCCTTTCGTTCCGGCGAGCCGGTGGACGAACGCCTCGTTGGCCGCAAGATCTGCGATTCCGTTTGGGCCATCTACGCGAGCAAGAGCTACATTCTGCAGAACGGCAGGCCCGAAAGCCTCGGCGAACTCGCTGGGCGGGCCCTGATCGGCTTCGACGGTATCATGCAGAACCACCGCGTCGCCAAATGGCTGCCGACGGTCGTGCCCGATGCTCGCATCGTCAGTCGCTGCTCCAGCATGCTGGGCGCGGTGTCACTGGTGAAGGCCGGTGTCGGTATCGCCCCGCTGCCCACGACGCTTGGCGATGCCGAGGAGACACTGGTTCAGGTACTGCCACCCGTCCTGGAACTGACGCGCGCCTGGTATCTCCTGACACCCTCGGATCTGCGCAGGACACCCCGCATCGCCGCCTTCGTCGATAGCGTTCTGGACGATGTGCCTGCGCTGCGCGCCGCGCTCATTGGATAGTCTGCCTCCCGTCTTATATTTGACAGTCGCAGCGGCCGGCTCGGGTCAGGCGCGTCGCCTCAAGCATCGTCTCCATCGGAATTGCGGGCATTGATCGTCCTGGATTCGGGTGCGAGGTGACGACACGGGCCAAGGTCCTTCCGCAAGGACAGTCCCCGAGCTGTCGCGGCCAAGGCGCTATGCTGCATGCAGCATGCAGCATGGACCAACGCCAGCCTGACCTGTTCGTTCCATCCGGATCAGGGAGGCATCGGATCGTGCGTGACCGGGCCTCAAGCCCGGTTCATCTCAGGCCGCTGGCGGTGCGGCCGGCGCGTCGGCGCTATCGTGGACAATCGAGACCAGGGTTCCGGGGTCTGAGTCCTCGACGAGAACGGTCGCTTCGAGGTGCTTGGCCAAGGCCTGGACAATACTCGTCCCCAGCCCGGGCGGGGGACTGACTTCACCCATCCCGACACCATCGTCGCCGACCGAGAGT
Source organism: uncultured Hyphomicrobiales bacterium (assembly GCA_964516115.1). Taxonomy (GTDB): domain Bacteria; phylum Pseudomonadota; class Alphaproteobacteria; order Rhizobiales; family Phreatobacteraceae; genus Phreatobacter. The sequence goes on along the minus strand of CAZEZD010000006.1, from coordinate 6,612 downwards.
TTCCAGTCTGTCGCGCCAGACTGATAGTCGACCTCGATTGTTCCGGCTCGTCCGTCGGGAAACGCATGCTTGAGGGCGTTGATGACCAGTTCCGTCACCAGCAGCCCCAGGCTGACCGACGTGTCAGCATCCACCAAGCTGTCATCAGACGTGACCTCGAGCTTCACCAGTTCGGGGTCGTAGATCATCGATGCTGCCAGGCTATGACAGAGCTGCGCGAAGTAGGGCCGGAGGGCCACCTGCTCCACGCCGCTGATCGCGAGCTGTCGCTGGACGGCGGCGACAGACAGAAGTCTCTGATGAGCGGCAACCAGGTGACTGCGCGTCTCCTGGGACTGCACCCTTCGCGCACTTTGCATGAGCAGGCTGGCGATGATCTGGAGGCTGTTGGCGACCCGGTGCTGGATCTCCTGAACAAGCACGATCTTCTGCCGCAGCAGGTCGTCCTTTTCCCGGAGAACTTCCTTCGCCGAGGCCTCGCTCGCCCGCAAACGGGTCACGTCGGATATCGTCAGGAGGAGCCTGACATCCTCTTCATCGCCAAATCGGAGCCTGTGGGCGTTCATCACCAGGCATCGCGGCTGATCCGATGTGCGGGCGATATCCATCTCGTAGGGGCCGACCTCGGCATCGCTGGCGAGAGCGGCGTGCAGCAACGAGCGCAATTTTGGCAGGGTCCACTCGCCACGACCGAGCGCGAAAACGTCACGACCCTCGACATCGCCCCGCTCAACGCGGAAGGTGCTGCAGAATGAAGCGCTCGCGGCAATGACCTTGAAGGTCTGGTCCAGCAGGAGGAGCGGCGCCTGCGACGATGCGACGATGGCCAGCGCGAGGTCAGGAGCAACCTGCGGAGGAGGCGAGAGGACGGAAGCCATAGGATGGCCCTCCTGGTTGGCCGACGATTCGCGACGCGAAGGTTGCGCCGGGAATACCGGGACGTCGGGACCCGCGTGGGACCGGCACCGATCCGCGGGAAGCCTAGCAGACTTGTCACTCAACGGAGCCAACTATTCGGGACCGCCTGCCGGCGGGCACCCGTCGGGGCGTGCTGGCATCGAGGGCCACAGCCGGGCAAGCCGAAAACCCACCTCCAAGCCGAAACCATGAATTCACACGAATGATCAGCGCGGTGGGGTTTTTCAAGGACCACACAATTGTAAGGACAAGGGGGAACGATCGCGCAGCAGGACGGTTATGATGTCGCACGTCCCCAGACTTCAGACGACGCCTCGGACGCGACCTTCGCCGCAACTGTTCTTCTGAACTGGCCGCGTCACGGCGGAGCACACCGTTTCCGAAGCAATATTATTCCATCAATGGGGCCTCAGAACCTGATCAATATCGCTCATCCAGATCGGCCATCCCATGACACTACGTAACCCGATCCTGATCGTCGAGGACCAGCCGATCCTGCTGATGGACCTTGAGTCAGGCCTTGAAGAAGGTGGTTATGCGGTGCTCTCGGCCCGGAACGCCGAGGAGGCGATGGCCATCCTGGCGACGGACCTGGAATTGATCCTGGCGCTCGTGACCGACATCGATCTCGGTGTCACCGGCGCCAACGGGTGGGATATCGCTGAAAAGGCTCGCAACGGGAAACCGGAACTGCCGGTCATCTACATGACGGGAGCCAGCGCGGATGAGTGGGCCTCCCGGGGGGTCCCGCGGAGCATTCTCCTGCCGAAGCCATTCGCGATGGCGCAGGTCATCAGGGCCATCGTCCAGCTTCTTGACACGAGTATTGAGCCACCCGCTCCAAGGCAGGTGTCCACGCGTCGGAGACCTGCTTCCGACGGCAGCCAATAGCCCCGATGCTCCTCCCCGCAGACGCCGCCTGACATCTTTGACGACGAAATGCCTGCGCCCGTCAGCGTGACAGCGGCAGGGGCGGCGGGGGTGTCGTGGTGCCGGGTCCGAGCGAGCGCTGCACCATGACGCTGTCGGCCCAGCGTCCATAGCGGTAGGCGACGCCGGGCAGATGGGCGACGCGGATGAAGCCGAAGCTCTCGTGGAGCCCGAGCGAGGCGGCGTTGTCGGCATCGACATAGCCGATCATCTGGCGGAAACCGGCGGCCGCGCAGGCGTCGATCATCTCCTTCAGCAGGGCCTTTCCGATGCCCTGCCCGAGATGGTCGTGATGCACATAGATCGAATGCTTGACGGTGTAGCGATAGGCCGGCCGCTTGCGGAACAGCACGACATAGGCATAGCCGACGACGCGGCCGCCGATGGTTGCAGCCAGATGCGGATAGCGCCGGGTGCGGAAGTTCTTGCGCCGTTCCCGCAGGTCGTCGGGTTCCAGCGTATCCGCATCGTCGACGCCTTCCTCGATGCCACGTCGGATATGATGCCGGTAGATCGCCAGCATGTCCTCGACGTCGGAATCGCGCGAAGGCCTGACGGTGATGGGGAGGAGCTCGGACATGGTCGGCTCCGACCTATTCCGCGGCGACGTAGGTGTGGAGGCGGATGCGGCCCGCCTCGTCGACCTCGCGATAGACGCCCTGGATCTCGACCTCGAAGCCCGGGAACGTGTTGAAGCAGGTCTCGAACATCTTGAGGTAGTCGATCATCGGCTGCGCCTTCTCGGTCAGCCGCTCGCCCGGCACCACGGTCGCGATGCCGGGAGGATAGACCACGAAGGGCGTCGTCGCGATGCGGCCGGCAATCCGGTCGATCGGCAGGTAGTCGACGTCATTGCGCACGAGACACCGCGCGGCGTCGTGCGGCGACATGGCCATGTCCGGCAGATGGTCCAGCGAGAATTGCCGCGCCTGAAGGGCGCTTACGTCGGCCTGGCGGAAAAAGCGGTGCATATCGGCGCAGAGATCGCGCAGGCGGACGCCGGCATAGCGCTGTGGCCGTCGTCGGAAGAACTCGGGGATGGCCTCCTCGATGGTCACATTGTCGTCGTGCAGCCTCTTGAAGGCGACGAGCCCGCTGACGAGCGTGCCGGCCTTGCTGGCCTCGACGCCGGGGGTCAGAAGGAAGAGCAGCGAGTTGAGGTCGTTCTTCTCCGGCACGATGCGGTTCTCGCGCAGGAACTGGGCGACGATGGGCGCGGGAATGCCATGGTCGGCATATCCGCCCGTCGCGCGGTCGAAACCGGGCGTCAGAAGGGTCAGCTTGTTGGGATCGGTGATCGCGAAGCCCTTCGCCATGTCCGGAAATCCGTGCCAGCCGGCACCCGGAGCGAGTTCCCAGAAGGAGGGATCGGCGACGAGCTGGTCGGTGCTGATCGATTCCCATGCGACATCGTGAAATGCGCCTTCGCGGGCCGCATCGGGCAGTTTCACCCGGTCCGGCACGAAGGGCTCGAAGAACCAGCGCCTCTCGGGGCGCTGTTCCTTCTCCTCGAACTCGCGCCTGACGGCCCGGATCTTCTTGCGCAGCTCGATGCCCAGCCGGATCGTGTCGTCCCACAGGACGACGCCCGAGCGGCCCTTCATCATCTGTGCGCCGACGTCGAGTGAGGCGAAGAGCGGATAGAAGGGCGAGGTCGAGGCGTGCTGCATGAAGCTCTCGTTGAAGCGGCGATGTTCGACGCGCCGCTTCTGGCCCTTGATGTGTCGGTCCTTCATGTGGATCTGCGAGGCCTGCGAGAAGCTCGCGAGCTGCTTGTGCGTCGACTGTGTCGCGATGATGCCCGGGGCATCGGGTCCCAGCTCGCCGAGACCCATGGCGAAGCGGCCCGCATAGAGCGGGTGGAACTTCATGAAGCCCGCCCAGGCCTCGTCGAACAGGATGTAGTCGCAGAGGTGCCCGATGCGCTTGAGGATGATCTCCGCGTTGTGGATCGTGCCGTCATAGGTGCATTGCTCGACGACAGCCACGCGGAACGGCCGCGGCTTCTTCCAGGCCTCCGGATCCTTGACCAGCGGATGGGTACGGATGCGCTCGCGCAAGGCGTCTTCGTCAAATGCGTCGTGGCACATGGGGCCGATCAGCCCCCAGGCGTTGCGCGTCGTCGGGATATAGACCGGGATGCCGCCTGCCATCATCAGCGCGCCGTGGTGGGCGGCCTTGTGGTTGTTGCGGTCGAACAGGACGAGGTCGCCGTCGGTGACCAGCGCGCCGAGCGCGATCTTGTTGGACGACGATGTGCCGTTGAGCACGAAATAGGTCTTCTCCGCACCGAAGATCTTGGCCGCCTCCTTCTGCGCATGGAGGGCGGGACCCTCGTGGGTCAGGAGGTCGCCGAGATCGAGAACGGAATTGTCGAGATCGTCGCGGAACACCGCCTCACCCAGATGCTCCATGAACACCCGGCCGATGGGGCTGCGGCTGTAGAAGACGCCACCGTTGTGGCCCGGGCAGGTCCACAGCTGATTGCCCTCCTCGGCATAGTCGACGAGCTGGCCGAAGAAGGGCGTCTTCAGCGTCTCGGCATATTGTTTCAGTCGGCTGATGAGGTTCTTCGCGATGAAGGCAGGCGTCTCCTCGGAGAGGAAAACGTAGCCGTCGATGAAGTCGAGTACCTCGACGGGCAGGTCCTCGAAGCGCTTGCGGCGGATCAGCAGGATGACGGGGAAGTCGAGGCCGCGCCGCCGCATGAGGTTGATCAGCGCCGAAGTGCGGCCCTCAAGGCCCTTCTTGCCCCAGTCGACCACCATGCAGCCGATGGCGGCGTCCGTCTGAACCGCGATTTCCGCGTCTTCCAGCTTCGGCGCCCTGACCACCTCGAAGCCGGATCGCTCGATCTGGTCGACGATCTGGTGGAAGCGTTGACCTTCGAGATCCTGCTCGTCGAAGGCGGGCGTCGCGAACAGGAAATTGAATCGCTTGAAATAGTCCATTGAGGGCTCATGCTCCGGTTCGAACGATCTGTCGAAGCCTTTCGTGTCAGCAAGGTGACGGAATCGAGCCCCCCGGCAAACGATGGCCCCGTGCCTCGGGCCGACGGCTGATGTGCAGAGACCGAGTGAGCGGCAGGCAGCGCCCGGCTCGCAGCGATCACTATGGGGGCGCGAAGCGCAGTTCAAGCGTGCCCTTCGACGGTGTCTTTCCTGTCGGTCACGCGATCGACAGTCGCGCACCAGCAAAGATCCGGAGACGCAGGGCCGCGTCGATCGAAGCGCAGGACGACGACTTGATCTGACGAGGGAGGCGGCTTGATCTGAATCAGTGTGACCCCGGCCGTACAGGAACACCTTTGCTGTACAGGGTGCCGATGGAGCGCATCGGCTCCGCCGTTACGGCAAGAAGCACCGGCGTTCCGGTGACGCCCTTGACAGCGAGGGCATGCGGACGGGCCGTGAGGTCCTGCGCGCAAGCGTCCCCGCAAGCAGTAACCACAGACGACGGCAGCGACCGTCACGGACGCGATCGCGCGCGGACAGCCGGCCGGGGCCGAAACTTGTCGCGGGACAACAATCGAATTGACGGATGCGTCATGGGCGCATGCCGCGGGGGGGAGAGACATGAAACGAACAGCGATCTATGCCGCCGTTGCCCTGTTCATCGGGGTGCTCGGCGTGTCCTGGCTCACCCACGGCAGGGGTGTCGTGCACAACGACCCCGCGCGTCACATCTCCATTCCGCAGGCGCTGACCGTGCCCCTGCAGGTGCAGGCGGCCTACAACGGGACGACCATCTTCTTCCGCTACCGCTGGCCCTCGCCGCGGCCGGGCATCTTCCACGATGTCCTGCGCTATGACGGAAAGGCCTGGGTTGTGCGAGGCAGGGCCGTCGCCGGCCCGCAGCCGGACGGACTGCACGAAGACCGCGTCGCGATGATGGTCGACGACGGTCGCGTGCCCGAGTTCGGCCGGTATGGCGGCTATATCGCCATCGGCCACCGGCTCGCCGGGACCGCCAGCGAGGTGCCCGGCCAGGAGGTTCAGGCGCATCCCTATCTCGGACAGCGGCTCGGCCTCGACGAGGGCACGAAGTACCTGCCGGGCACGCGGTCGAACATCAACGACTGGTCCTCGACGCTGCCGGAAGCCGACCAGCAGGCACTGATCTCAGCGGGCTACTTCCTCGATCTCTGGCATTGGCGCGCCAACCGCTCCAGTCCGATGGGCGTCTCCGACGACCAGATGGTGGCAGCCGGCCGGCTCAGCGATGCTGGCCGCGGCGCCTACACGACCAACTGGGATTCCGCCAAGCGCCAGCCGCGGCTGATGTTCAACCCGGCCCGGGTGCAGCGCTCGGCGCTCAACTTCGACGACATCGTCCAGGGCCGCATCGGGCAGGACGACGTCTATGCCCTGCGCGAGGACGAGGCAGTGCCGTTCGATCCCGCCCTCGCCTGGCGCGACGGCGACACCATCCCGCGGCGCGTCCTGCGGACGAGCCAGGGCTCGCGCGCCGATATCGCGGTCAACGGCCGGGCCCGCTGGACCGATGGCTTCTGGGAGGTCACGCTCAGCCGTCGCATGGATACGGGCAACCCGCGCGACGACAAGATCTTCGTCGAGCGGGGCCTCTACCAGCTCGCCTTCGCCATCCACCGCGAGGCGACCGGCGGCCGCTGGCACTATGTGTCGCTGCCGGTGACCCTCGGCCTTGGACGCGATGCCACCATCCAGGCGGCCCGTTTCGAGGGCGAGACGCCCGGCTGGCAGCAGCCGCCGCTCAACGTCACGCTTTTCTATCCCGGCCAGG
>CAZEZD010000005.1:0-25503 GCA_964516115.1 uncultured Hyphomicrobiales bacterium | reverse complement strand
AGGCGCTGGGCCACGTCCTGATGGCTGAGCCCTTCGAGGAAGGCGAGTTGCACGACAGTCAACTGATCACCGCTGAGATTTGTCAAAGCTGCGCGCACGCGCGACTCCCGCTCGCGCCCCGACAACAGCTGATCCGGCTGCTCGGGCGACTCGTCGTCGACGATGTCGAGGACGTCTGGCAGCCGCGAGCGCTTCTCCCGTCGCGCGGCATCGATCCTGAGGTTGCGGGCGATGGCCGCGATCCAGGTCGAGGCGCCAGCCCGCTGCGGATCGAAAAGGCGCGCCTTGCGCCAGACCATCAGCAGCGTTTCCTGCGCCAGTTCCTCGGCGAGGTCGGCAGGCGTCCCCTGCCGCATCAGGAGGCCTTTCACGCGCGGCGCGAAATGATCGAACAGCGTCGCGAAGGCGCGGCGATCAGCCGATTCGGCGATCGCCTTGATCAGGGCATTGGCATCCATCAGAACGACACCGCCGCTGCGCCGCACCGGACGGCTCCGGGGCGGCGGGATGGGCACAGAGATGGCAAGTGCAGCGGACATGCCTCCTTTACGCGGACCCCGGGCGATCGGATCAGGTCATGCATGCGGTCCTGTCGCCCTCTGCTGACACCGATGAACCACGTGGCTCTCGGACCCGTATGAATTGGTCAGTTGGGCAACAAAGACAAGCGGCAGCAGATGAGCAGAGTGAGGCGACGGTCGGTCGCGGTGGTCGGTGGCGGCATTTCCGGGCTTTCGGCAGCGTGGCTGCTGGCCCGCTCGCACGAGGTCACCCTGTTCGAGCGTGACGCAAGGCTCGGCGGGCATGCCAACACGATAGACGTGCCGGGTTCCGACGGGGCGACGCTGGCCGTGGACACCGGCTTCATCGTCTTCAACGAAGCCACCTATCCGAACTTCTGCGCGCTGCTGGCGCATCTGGACGTACCTTCGCTGCGCACCGAGATGTCGTTCTCCGTATCCCTCGATGGCGGCCAGCTCGAATACAGCGGAACGAACCTCGCCGGCCTGTTCGCCCAGCGCCGCAACATTCTGAGGCCCCGCTTCTGGTCGATGCTGCAGGACCTGCTGCGCTTCTATCGGCAGGCACCACGGGACGCGGCCGGGCTTGACGACGGCTCGGTCTCGCTCGGCGACTACCTGCGCGCCGGTCGCTACGGCCAGGCCTTCCTCGACGACCACCTCCTGCCGATGGCCAGCGCCATCTGGTCGGCGCCCTGCGCCGAGATCCTGTCCTATCCCGCGTCGGCCTTCATCCGCTTCCACGACAATCACGGCCTCTTGAAGCTCGCCGGCCGTCCCGCATGGCGCACCGTGGTCGGCGGCAGCCGCGCCTATGTCGAGAAGCTGCGTGAGGACTTCGACGGAACCGCGTGGACCGGCGCGGAAGTCACATTGGTGCGACGCACTGGAGACGGGGCGGTCATTCGCCTGGCGGACGGGCACTTGCAGCGCTTCGACCACGTCGTCATGGCAACCCATGCCGACGACACGCTGCGCCTGCTCGATGACGCCAGCGACCTCGAACGTTCCGTCCTGGCGTCGTTCCGCTACAGCGAGAACGTCGCGGTCCTGCACAGCGACGCCGGCCTGATGCCCCAGCGGCGGGCCGCCTGGTCAAGCTGGAACCATATCGGCGACCGCCGCCGCCCCGACGACCCCTGCGCTGTCACCTACTGGATGAACCGTCTCCAGGGCCTTGGCGGCGACCGCGACCTGTTCGTCACGCTCAATCCGCCGGTCAGCCCCAAGCCCGAAACGATCATCCGGACCGAGTCCTACCGGCATCCCCTGTTCGATGCCGCGGCGATCGGTGCCCAGTCGCGGCTGTGGTCGCTGCAGGGGTTGCGCAATACATGGTTCTGCGGCGCGTATTTCGGCGCCGGCTTCCACGAGGACGGGCTCCAGGCCGGGCTTGCGGTCGCGGAGGACCTCGGCGGCGTCAGGCGTCCCTGGGAGGTCGCGGACGATTCGGGGCGCATCGCGCGTCACGTCCTGCCCCCCGCGCTGGTGGCGGCCGAGTGACGGCCCCGGCCTCATCCCTCTATGTCGGCTCGGTGTCCCACCGGCGCCTGCGGCCGCGGCCGCATGCGCTCTCCTACCGTGTCTTCTGGCTGCTGCTCGATCTCGACGAAATCGACGCGCTGGCGTCCCGTCTGCGCCTGTTTTCCCGCAATCGGTTCAACGTTTTCTCGTTTTACGACGCGGACTATGGCGACCGCAGCGGCAGCGACCTGCGGCAACAGGTCGAGGCGCGCCTGGCCGAGGCCGGTCTCGCCGTCGCCGGCGGTCCGATCCGGCTGTTCACCATGCCACGGATCCTCGGCTATGCCTTCAATCCCCTGAGCGTGTTCTTCTGCCATCGCCCGGACGGCGCGCTCGCCGCGACGGTCTATGAGGTTCATAACACCTTCGGAGAGACCCACTTCTATGTGATGGCGGCGGACGGGGACGGGCAGCCGATCGTGCAGGAGAGCCGCAAGGCCTTCCATGTCTCGCCGTTCCTCGACCGCTCGATGGATTACCGGTTCAGGCTCGTCCCCCCGGGCGACGCCGTGTCCGTCGTGATCCGGGCCACCGACGCATCGGGACCGATGCTGATGGCGTCGCTCGCCGGCAAGCGCCGGCCCCTCAGCGACCGCATTCTCCTGCGGCTTCTCGCCAGCCATCCGATGCTGACCCTGAAGGTGACAGCGGCCATCCACTGGCACGCCCTTCGGCTCGTCCTGAAACGCATCGCGGTCGTCCGCCACCCGGGGCCTGCGGAGGCGCCCGTCACCACCGGCCGCCAGATAGCGTCAGGACGCACGCTCGGACAGCCCGGATCCTAAATTAGAGTTCCTAGACCGTCACAGCTTTGTAGCCGGCAATAATTCGGCGTCCCGTTGCCATTACTCGGGCACACGCAGACCGGATGGCGAGCGAGGGACCGGAGCCCCGCGAGACACGCATGGGACCTTTGCCGGCGTGGTCCTGTCATCGCCCTGTCGTGGCGCCGGGACATGAGGACGCGTTGCTCCCGGCGGCGCGGCCGCCCCATACCGGATCGCTCCCATGTCACTTCCCGTACTCGGCGTCGCCCTTCCGCTCGAAGGCCTGCGCCAGCATCGCTCCTGGATTCTCGACAGCCAACGTGACCTCGAGGTCCAGGACTTCTTCTGGGCCGAGGTCCTCAACGGCGACTGGAAGCCGCTGGCCGAAGCCATCAAGGCCGAACTCGACGGCTATCGCGGCCGGCTCGGCATCCATGGCCCCTTCTGGGGCTTCACTGTCGCCAGCCTCGATCCCGACATCCGCGCCGTCGTCAGGAAGCGCATGGCGCAGGGCCTCGACGTCTGCGCGGCGCTGGGCGCCACCCAGATGGTCATCCACTCGCCCTACACGACCTGGGACTACAACAACCTCGACTACAATCCCGGTTCCCGCGACAAGGTGATCGAGCGCGCCCACGACACGCTGGCCGAGGCCGTCCGCCGCGCTGAGGACATGGGCGTCGTGCTCGTCATCGAGAACATCGAGGATCGCAATCCCGCCGAACGCGTCGCCCTGGCGAAGTCCTTCGACAGCCCGGCGGTGCGCGTGTCTATCGACACCGGCCACGCCAACTACGCCTACACCTCCACCGGCGCGCCGCCGGTCGACTACTACGTCACCGCCGCCGGCGACATGCTGCATCACGTCCACCTGCAGGACTCCGACGGCTATGCCGACCGGCACTGGAACCCCGGCGAGGGCACGATCGCCTGGCCCCAGTTGTTCCGCGCCCTCGCGACGGTGACCAGCCAGCCGCGCCTCATCCTCGAGGTTCGCAACAAGGAAACGGTGCGCGCCGGCGCTGAATACCTGATCGGCCTCGGGCTGGACCAGTAGCCGGCAAAGTGTCGTGACCCCGCCGTCATCAACATGACATGGCGGGGTCACAGCGCCGTTATGCCGGGAGGCTAGAGCACCGGCGAAGGATGGCCGCGGCCGCGCCCGAGCGCCGCCACACAGACGCCATTCCCAGCACCAGGACAAGGCGACCATGACGCACTCAACCTCCCGGCGTTCCGTTCTCTGGATGGGCGGCGCAACGATTGCCGCCCCCTTCGTGCCGCGCTTCGCGCTGGCGCAGTCCGACAATCGCCCGGCGATCACCATCGCCGTCCAGAAGATTGTCAATTCCAACGTTCTCGACGTGCTGCGCGAGCAGTCGAATGTCGGCGAACGCGTCTTCTTCACCTCCCTCTGGGAAGCCCTCATCAGCCGTGACTGGCTCGGCAACCTGATGCCGCAGCCGGGACTTGCCACCGAGTGGCGCCGCGTCGACGACCAGACCGTCGAGCTGAAGCTGCGCCAGGGCGTGAAGTTCCACAACGGCGACGAGATGACCTCGGAGGATGTGGTCTTCACCTTCTCGCGCGAGCGAATGTTCGGCAACACCCAGGCGAAGAACCGTTCGACGCTGAAGGCCTTCGAGAACATTCCGGCGCCGCGTCCCGGCAAGGAACTGCCCGGCGAGATTCCCGCCGTCGCCCGCCGCGCCTGGCCGGACCTGCTGCGCGTCGACGCCGTGGACCGATACACGGTGCGTTTCGTCAACGCGACGCCGGACGTGACCCTGGAGGGACGCCTTTCCCGCTACGGTTCCGACATCATGAGCCGGCGCGGCTGGGAAGAGGCTGCGAGCTATCTCGACTGGGCCCGCAAGCCCATCACCACCGGCCCCTACAAGGTGGCCGAGTTCCGCCCCGACACCTCGCTGCTGCTGGTCGCCCATGACGAATACTGGGGCGGGCGTCCGCCGCTGAAATCGATCCGCTTCGTCGAGGTTCCGGAAGTGGCGAGCCGCGTCGCGGGCCTTCTGTCCGGACAGTACCAGTTCGCCTGCGACATCCCGCCGGACCAGATCGGCGAGATCGAGAAGAACGCGGCCTTCGAGGTGCAGGGCGGCACGATCCAGAACCACCGTCTCACCTGCTTCGACAAGAACAACGCCCAGCTCGCCAATCCGCTGGTCCGCCGCGCCTTCACCCATGCCATCGACCGCCAGGCCATCGTCGATTCCCTGTGGGCCGGCCGCACCAAGGTGCCGGCGGGACTGCAGTGGGACTTCTACGGCGACATGTTCCACGCCGACTGGAAGGTTCCCGAGTACGACCCGAAGATCGCCCGCGATCTCCTCCGTCAGGCCGGCTACAAGGGCGACCCGATCACTTACCGGGTCCTGAACAACTACTACACCAACCAGAACCCGACCTCGCAGATCCTGACCGAGATGTGGCGGTCCGTCGGCCTCAACGTGCAGATGCAGACGGTGGAGAACTGGAGCCAGATCATGGTGCGCGGACCGGAGCGCGCGGTGCGCGACTGGTCGAATTCGGCCCCCTTCAACGATCCGGTATCGTCGCTGGTGAACCAGCACGGCCCCAACGGCCAGCAGCAGCAGATCGGCGAGTGGACCAATGCCGAGATGAACCAGCTCTGCGAGGTGCTGGAGACCTCGACCGACCGGGTGCTCCGCCGCAAGTCCTTCCGCCGCATGCTGGAGATCTGCGAGCGCGAGGACCCCGCCTACACGGTGCTGCACCAGAATGCGACCTTCACCGCCAAGGCGAAGTCGATCCGCTGGAAGACCGCTCCGGCCTTCGCCATGGACTTCCGTCCCGGCAATTTCGCGGCCTGATCACCGCACAAGGGGCCGACCGGCGACGCCGGCCGGCCCCTGCGTTTTTCCGCCTGGAGCAAGACATCCGATGACCGAGGCCCGTTCCACAACCTCCCGCCGAACCCTTCTCAAGGCATCCGGCGCGGCCCTCGCCACGGCGTCCCTGGGGCTACCCGGAACCGCCCTGGCGCAGGGCGCCGGTCGCCGCGTCACGGTTGCGATGCCGGTCAGCCCGCGCTCGCTCGAGCCGGTGCGCGAGGTCTCTAACGTCCTGTTCCGCACCGCCTACAACATCTTCGACACGCTGATCGCCGTTGACTATCGCGACAATGCGAAGCTGAAGCCGGGGCTCGCCACCGCCTGGCGTCGCACCGAGCCGCGGGTCCTCGAACTCGATCTGCGCGAAGGCGTCCGATTCCACAACGGCGACATCCTCACCGCAGAGGACGTCGCCTTCACCTTCGGCCCGGAACGCGTCGCAGACCCCAAGGCGCCCGGTCACGCGCTGAGCCGGCCCTTCCTCGGCACGATCGAGCGAGTCGAGGCTATCGGACCGCTCAAGGTGCGCGTCGTCACCCGCGCGCCCGACCCGCTCATCGAGCAGCGGCTCGCCGGCTGGGGCTCGCAGATCATCTCCAGGCGCGCCTTCCTCGCCGCGGGCTCCTTCGATGCCTGGGAGAAGGCGCCGGTCGGAACGGGACCCTTCGCGGTGGCGGAATTCAAGATCGACCAGCACCTGACGCTCAAGGCCCACGACGCCTATTTCGGCGGCGCACCGACCGTGCGCGAACTCGTTTTCCGGATCGTTCCGGAGCTGTCGAGCCGGCTCAACGCCCTGTCCACCGGCGAGGCCGACATCATCACCGAGCTGTCCCCGGACCATTTCCGCACGGTGGAGGCCATGGCCGGTCGGGAGATCGCCGGAGGTCCGATCCAGAACATCCGCGTCCTTGTCTTCGACAAGAACCATCCGGTTCTGGCGGATGTCCGCATCCGCCGCGCCCTTGGCCTCGCCATCGACCGCAAGGCGATCGTCGATGCGCTCTACGGCGGCCGCACGACCGTTCCTCCCGGACACCAGAACCCGGCCTATGGCGACCTCTACATGCCCGACTATCCGGCCCCCGGCTTCGACCCCGACAAGGCCCGCGCCCTGGTCAAGGCGGCCGGCTATGCCGGCCAGCCGATCCCCTACCGCATCTTGCCCAACTACTACACGCTGCAGCTCCAGACGGCGCAGATCCTGGTCGAGATGTGGCGTCAGGTCGGTCTCAACATCGATCTCCAGGTGCGCGAGAACGTCGGCGCCGTGGTCAACCCGCCGGAAGGCCGCGGCATCCGGGACTGGTCCAACACCATCTTCTGGAACGACCCGGCGGGCGTGCTGGTCCGCCTTTTCGGCCCCAACGGCCCGACGCAGCGGGTCTACAAGGAATGGACGAACGCCGAGTTCAACGAGAAGGCAGCGGTCCTCACCTCCAGCCTCGACACGGCGGAGCGCAAGGCCGCGTTCCGCCGCATGCTGGAAATCTTCGATACAGAGGACCCGGCCGGAACGGTGCTGCATGACCTGACCATGTTCTACGGCAAGCGGAAGGACGTGCCCTGGCATCCCTATCCGATCGAGCACATGGACTTCCGCCCGGCGAACATGGGCTGACGGCCGATGGCGTCCGACACACCCCACGCCTCCGACACGCCTCTCGTGCGTATCGAGAACCTGAACGTCGCGTTCTCCGGCGTGCCGGCCCTGCGCGGCATCGACCTGCACGTCGGGCGCGGCGAGGCCCTCGGCCTCGTCGGCGAATCCGGGTCCGGCAAATCGGTCACCTGGCTCGCAGCGCTCAGCCTGCTGCCGGTCAAGGCGCGGATCACCGGCAGCGTGACGCTCGACGGCATGGAACTGATCGGCGCCCCGCCCACCTCCCTCGACGAGGTGCGCGGCGGCCGCATCGCCATGATCTTCCAGGACCCGGCGAGCGCCCTGAACCCGGTGCTGACCGTCGGCCGACAGATCGGAGAGGCGCTCGCCCTGCACACCAACCTCTCCGGCGCGGGCCTGAGGGCCGAAGCGAAGCGTCTCGTCGAACTCGTCGGCATTCCCGACGCCGCCCGCCGGCTCGATGCCTATCCGCACGAGTTCTCCGGCGGCCAGAACCAACGCGTCATGATCGCCATGGCGCTCGCCGGCCGCCCCGACCTGCTGGTGGCCGACGAGCCGACAACGGCCCTCGACGTCACGATCCAGGCGCAGATCCTCGAGCTTTTGCGCACCGTGCGGCGCGAGTTCAACATGGCGCTGGTGCTCATCAGCCATGATCTCGGGGTGATCGCCGAGACCTGCGACCGCGTCGCCGTCATGTATGCCGGACGCATCGTCGAGGAGGCCGGCGCGGCCGCCCTCTTCGACGAGGCCCGCCACCCCTATGCGCAGGGCCTGATCGGCTCGCTGCCGCCGCTTGCCGGGCCGCGACGCCGCCTGACCTCGATCCCCGGCGTGGTGCCCGATCCCCGGCATTTGCCGGCGGGCTGTGCTTTCGCGCCGCGCTGCGCCATCGCCAAGCCCGCCTGCGGCGAAAGCGACCCCCGGCTGACCGCGATGGGCGAGGCGCACCGCGCCGCCTGTCTGCGCGCCGGCGAGACCGTTTCGCCAGAGGCGCGCGCTTCGGCGCAGGCCGCCATGCCTAAGACGCCCGCCGCGCTCCGTCCGGAGGCCATGTCGGCATGATCCCCTCTCTCGTGACGGCGAAGACCCTCGCCCGCACCTATCACCTGCGTCGCGGCCTGTTCGGCTCTTCGGTCGCCGTGCGCGCGGTCGACGGGGTCAGCCTGCGCGTCGCCGCGGGCGAGACGCTCGGGATCGTCGGTGAATCGGGATCGGGCAAGTCGACCCTCGGCCGCATGGTCCTCGGCCTCGAGCGGCCGGACGAAGGCACCGTCCACTTCGACGGCGCCCCAATGCCGGAACCCTTCACGGCGGAATGGCGCCGCTCGCGCGCCCGCATGCAGATGATCTACCAGGATCCGCTCGGCGCACTCGACCGCCGGCTCACCATTCTCGACCAGGTGCGCGAGCCGGCCGATATCCACCAGTGCGGCCCGGCCACGGAGCGCGCCGAGGCGGCGCTCGCCATGCTCGGCCGCGTCGGCCTGTCGCGCCATCTCTCCGGCCGCTATCCGCACGAACTGTCCGGCGGTCAGCGCCAGCGCGTGGTGTTGGCGCGCGCCCTGATGACCGAACCGGCCTTCCTCGTCTGCGACGAGCCGGTCTCGGCCCTCGACGTCTCGATCCAGGCGCAGGTGGTCAATCTTCTGATCGACCTGCAGGAGGAATTCCGTCTCGCCATGCTGTTCATCAGCCACGACCTCAGGGTTGTGCGGCAGGTCAGCCGGCGCGTCGCGGTCATGTATCTCGGCCGGTTCGTGGAGGAGGGGGATGCCGACGACCTCTTCGCCGAGCCCCGGCACCCCTACACCCGCGCCCTCGTCTCCGCCGCGCCGGCGCCAGGCGCCAAGGACGAGCGCATCGTGCTCACCGGCGAGCCGCCCAATCCGGCCAACCGCCCCTCGGGCTGCGCCTTCCATCCCCGCTGCCCGCTGGCGACGGCCCGTTGCCGCGCCGAGAACCCGGCGCTGCGCTCGCTCGCCGGCGGCCGCCGCGTCGCCTGCCATCTCGTCGAAGGCGCCGCCGACCAGCCCCGCGAGGCCGCCTGATGCTGCACTTCTTCGCCCTGCGCCTCCTGCGCGCCTTCATCACCATCGCGCTGGTGGTGACCTTCGCCTTCATCGTGCTGCGGCTGTCGGGCGACCCGGCTCTCATCATCCTCGGGCCCGAATCGGCACCGGAGGCCATCGCCGCCTTCCGCAAGGCCTGGGGTCTCGATGAACCGCTCTGGCGCCAGTACTTCAGCTATTTCGGCGCCATCGCCCAGGGCGAACTCGGCCGCTCCATGCGCGACGGCCGTGCGGCGATCGACCTCGTCGCCGAGCGCATTCCCGCAACCCTGACGCTGACCCTGCCCGCCCTCGCCCTCAAGCTGGGCATCGGCATTCCCGCCGGAATCTTCGCGGCCCTGAACCGCGGCAGCCTCACCGACCGGCTCGTCATGCTGCTGTCGGTGGCAGGCTTTACCGTGCCGAGCTTCGTTCTCGGTCTCGTGCTGGTCCTGATCTTTGCGGTGCAACTCGGCTGGCTGCCCTCGGGCGGGCAGGACAGCTGGCGTCACGCCATCCTTCCCGTCATCACGCTCGGCATCGGCGGCGCGGCCGTGCTGGCCCGCTTCACCCGCAGCGCCATGCTGGAAGTGCTTGGCCAGCCCTATGTGCGCACCGCCAGCGCCAAGGGCGTGCCGTGGCGGCGCGTCGTCATCGGCCATGCGCTTCCCAACGCCACCATCCCGACCGTCACCATCATCGGCTTCATGGTCGGCTCGCTGATCGCCGGGGCCGTGGTGGTGGAGAGCGTCTTTTCCTGGCCGGGCGTCGGGCGCCTTCTGGTGGTCGCCGTCGCCAACCGCGACCTCGCCGTCGTCCAGTGCATCCTGCTGCTGGTGGCCGCGACGATGGTCACGTCCAACCTGATCGTCGACTTCCTCTACGGCTTCCTCGACCCGCGCCTCAGGCATTCCGGCGCCAGGAGCGGATCATGACAGACCAGACGCTGCAGGACGGCGCCGGGCAGCGCGCCGGCTGGCTGTCGGGGTTCGCCGGCATTCCACCGCTGGTCTGGCTGGCCCTCGTCTGGCTCGTCGGCATGATCGTGGTGGCGCTCGCCGCCGACCTGATCACGCCCTATTCCTACACCGCGCCGAACCTGCGCAACCGGCTCGCCGCCCCCGGCCACCCGCTGCACTGGCTCGGCACCGACGAACTCGGACGCGACGTGCTGTCGCGCCTCATCGTCTCCATCCGCATCTCGCTGCTGATCGCCTTCGGCGCCAGCCTGATGTCGGCGGTGCTGGGGACGACGCTCGGTTTCCTCGCGGCCTATTTCCGCGGTTTTGTCGAGCAGGTCGTGCTGATGCTCGCCGATTTCCAGGCGAGCATGCCCTTCCTCATCATGGCGCTTGCCGTGCTCGCCTTCTTCGGCAGTTCGCTGCCGCTGCTGATCGGCCTCATGGGCTTCTTCGGTTGGGAGCGCTATGCGCGCATCTCGCGCGGGCTTGCGATCTCCGCCAGCGCGCAGGGCTATGCCTCGGCGGTCACCCAGCTCGGCGCCTCGCCGACGCGGGTCTATCTCAAGCACATCCTGCCGAACATCGCCTCGACGCTGATCGTCTCGATGACGCTGGTCTTTCCCGAGGTCATCCTGCTGGAGAGCGGCCTGTCCTTCCTCGGCCTCGGCGTCCAGCCGCCCATGACCAGCCTCGGCAACATGGTCGGCTACGGGCGCGAGTACATCACCCGTGCGCCGTGGATCATGCTGGCGCCGGCCGCGACCATCGTGGTGACGACGCTGGCCGTCTCGATCCTCGGCGACTGGCTGCGCGACCGGCTGGACCCGACGCTGCGCTAGGGCCACGCGGCGACGCATCGCCGCCATGCGGAAGGCGCGGTAGTCTTGACGCGCCGAAGCGCCGATCCATGGCCTTCGAACAGCGCCGCGGAAAGGCAGAATGACATGACACTGGCGATGAGCTGGAGCGAATGGGCCGCCCACGACGCGACCGCACTGGCCGACCGGGTGCGGTCAGGCGACGTGACCGCCGCCGAGATCGCCGCACAGTCCGCCGCCGCCATCGCCCGCCTCAACCCGACCCTCGACGCGGTGGTGGAGGTCTTCGACGACGTCGTCGCCGATCCCCGGAAGGACGGCATGAACCCCGACGGCGTCTTCGCCGGCGTTCCCTATCTGATGAAGGACCTCGGCCCCACCCTGAAGGGACGCCTGCAGGAGATGGGTTCGTTGCTGATGCAGGGGAATGTCGCGACCGCCGACAGCCATCTGACGGGCAAACTCCGCCAGGCCGGTCTCAACATCATCGGCCGCTCGACGACGCCGGAATTCGGCCTCTGCAGCTCGGCCGAGAACACCCTTTGCGTCACCCGCAATCCGTGGAACCTCGACTATACGACCTGCGGCTCGTCCGCCGGCTCGGCCGCCATGGTGGCCGCGGGGGCGACACCGATCTCGCACGGGACCGACGGCGGCGGCTCCATCCGCATTCCGGCCGGCGTCAACGGCCTCGTCGGCCTGAAACCGTCGCGGGGCGTCTTCTCCATCGCGCCCGGCGGATCGGACTTCACCAGTGTCGTGTCCTCGCAGGGCTGCCTCAGCCGCACCGTCCGCGACACCGCCGCCTTCGTCGACCATTGCCGCGGCGGGGCTGCCGGCGAGTTCATGCCCTACTGGAAGGCCGAGGAGCCCTACAGCGACCTGATCCGCCGCGACCCCGGACGCCTGCGCATCGCGATCTCGCACGCGTGGGGGCCTTACAAGGCGACCCCGGAGATCGTCGCGGAGCTCGAGAGGGCGGGCCGGTTCCTCGAAGGCCTCGGCCATCACGTCGACTGGGCGCTGCCGGCCATCGACTTCGCCGCGGCCTTCCAAGCGCAGACCACCTGCTACATTACCAATTTCGCGCAGACCATCGCGCTGCTGCTGGAGCCGCGCGGCATGACGCGGCCGCCGGAGGACAGGGTCGAGCCGATGAACGTCCGCGTCTGGGCCGCCGGCATCGACGCAACCTATTCGGAGCGCACCCGCATGCAACTCGCCTTCAACACGGCCTCTCGCGGCTTCGGCGCCTTCTTCGAGGACTGGGACATCATCCTCACGCCGACCATCGCCAAGCCGACGCCGCGGATCGGGACGCGCGAGTACCTGACGGTCAGCGACAATCCCTCGGTCCAGGACTGGTTCGCCAATCTCTGGGCCATCTTCGCCTATACGCCGCTCTCCAATCTGTGCGGCATTCCCGGGCTCTCTATCCCGCTCGGCCGGCTGTCGAACGGCCTGCCCATGGGCATCCAGATGCAGACGCGCCAGGCCGGTGACGGGCTGCTGCTGCAACTGGCGGCGCAGGTGGAGCGGGCGCTCGACGGCCAGTGGAACGGCGGCGCCGTGCCGGCCAACCACGTCACCGCCAGCTGAACCGGCGACGGCCATCCGGGAACGATCGTGGCCTCCGAACGTTGCCCCGCCAGTGCAACATCAGGAGGCCACCATGGCTGAAGCCCAGACCACCCATTCCGGCGCGAGCGTCTCGGATTTCGCCAGCGCCGCCCAGACCCAACTTAAGGCGGCCGGCGTTGATACCGAGGTGATGGCCACCCGCGCAGGCGAACTGCAGAGGATGCTGCGCGACGAGATCGCGTCCCGGCCCTTCCAGGCGCTCGCCGTCGCCGCCGCCATCGGCTTCCTCTACGGCCTGCGGCGCTGAACCCGCCGTGATGGCGCGCCCGCCTTGTCACTGAGTGCGCGCGCGGAAGCCGGGTCTTGCCGGGTACGTCCGTCGAATGACCGGCACTCGTCAGTCTGCGGCTGGAAGCGGACCGGAGGCCCGCTTCCCATCACCCCCAGATCCTGACTTCCCAAGCGGAAGCCATTGAACGGATTGCGTTCAATTGCTTGCGCGACCACCGGAGCCACCGGTCAGATCATGTGACAATCTGGAGATTGCATCGGAATATCAAGCTGTTAACGATGAATTATAGGACCTGTCATATCGTTTTCATGCCGTTTGACAGATCCGAGGCTGCCCGATGCTTCTCGCCCGCGTTCGCATGAGCATCAAGATTCCCGCGCTCGTCGTCGGGGCGGCCATGACCACGGCCGCGGTTCTTGGGATTTCGTCCTTCATTGCGGCGCGCACCAATGCGCTGGCGATGATCCAGCAGTCGCTGACGGCGGTCGCGACCGAGCGCCAGAAGGCGCTCGAAAGCTATTTCAACGCCATTCGCGAGGACACCCTGCTGGTGGCCGGCAGCGCCATGGCGCGCGATGCCGTTCACAGCTTCTCGGCGGCCTGGCGCGACCTCGGCGGGACGGCCGAAGCCAAGCTCCAGCAACTCTACATCGACAATAATCCGCACCCGACCGGCAAGAAGGACGAACTCGGCGATGCCGGCGACGGCTCGGCCTATTCACGACATCACGCCCGCCTTCACCCCTGGTTTCACCGTCTTCAGCGCGAGCGCGGCTACTACGACGTCTTCGTCTTCGATACGGCCGGCAACCTGATCTATACGGTGTTCAAGGAGCGGGACTACGCGACCAACCTCGTCTCCGGGCAATGGCGCCACAGCGACCTCGGTGTCGTCTTCCGCAAGGGTCTTGCCGCGGCTCGCGGTACGGTCAGCCTGACCGATTTCCGAGCCTATGCACCCTCCGAGAACGCTCCTGCGGCCTTCATCTCGACGCCGATCACCGACGAGGCCGGCAAGACCATCGGCGTCTTCGCCTTCCAGATGCCGGTCGACCGCATCAACGCCGTGATGAACGCACCTCATGGCCTCGGGGCCACCGGCGACGCCGTCATTGTCGGCCAGGACGGCATGATGCGTTCGAACTCCCGCTTCACGGCGACGGGCGCCACCGACATCCTGAAGACCGGCCTCGATGGTCCGGTGATCGCGGCGGCCCTGCGCGGGCAGGCCGAGATCGGCGCGTTCAGCTACCGTGATGCCCCGAGCCTGGTTTCGGCCATTCCCTTCACCTTCGGTGACCTACGCTGGGCCGTCACAGCCACCCAGGCCGAGAGCGAGGCGCTCGCGCCGGTCTATGCGATACGGCGAAATCTCATCATCATCTCCCTCCTCGTTCTGCTGGCCGTCGGCGTGCTCGGCTATCTCGTCGCCCAGACCCTCACCCGCCCGATCGTGGCACTGGTCTCGGACATGGGCGAACTGGCCCGCGGCAAGCACGACATCCCGCTGAGCGGGCTCGAGCGCGGCGACGAAATCGGCCTGATGTCGCGCGCTGTCGGCGTGTTCCGTGACAATGCCATCAAGCGGGAGCGTCTCGAAGCGCAGGCGCGTCGCCAGCGCGAACGGGACGTCGCCCGGCGGACCAGCATGGAGATGCTAGTCGCGCAATTCAAAGGCGAGGTTTCCGAGGTCATCGAGAACCTGACGAACGGCACCTCGTCGATGCGATCGGCAGCATCGGTTCTGTCGCGCGTTGCATCAACCACCCTCGACCAGGCGACACTGGCCCGCTCCGCATCGACGGAGTCCAACAGCAACACCCAGACCATCGCCTCGGCGTCCGAGGAGCTCGGTGCCTCGATCCGGGCGATCGCCGGTCAGGCGCATCAGGCGAGCGCCATCGTCAGCGAGGTCCGCGAGCAGGCCCTGGCCACCAACGACGATGTCACCGCACTGGCGGAAGGGGCCAAGAGCATCGGCCGCGTCGTCGAGCTCATCCGCAGCATCGCCGACCAGACAAACCTGCTGGCGCTCAACGCCACCATCGAGGCAGCGCGGGCGGGTGACGCGGGCCGCGGCTTCGCGGTGGTGGCCAGCGAGGTCAAGAACCTCGCCACCCAGACGGCGCGGGCGACCGACGAGATTGCGGCGCAGATCTTTGCCATCCAGTCGTCGACGGATACCGCCGTCAGCTCCATCGGCGCCATCGCCAGGCGCATCACCGACATCTCGTCGCTGAATGCCGCCATCGCCGCCGCCGTGGAGCAGCAGGATGCTGCGACCCGCGAGATCGCGGAGAACGTGTCGCGCGCCGCCGATGGCAGCCAGATCGTCTCGGCGAATGTCGAAGGGGTGGCGGCGTCGGCGTCCGACACCACCGGAGAGGCCTCGCGGGTCATGAACACGGCCGATATGCTCGGCGAGGCTTCCCAGGCCCTGACGAGTTCCGTCGCGGGCTTCCTCGACAGCATCAGCGCCGATCTCGATGACCGACGCAGGACCAGCCGCGTCAGTCTCTCGGCATCCGGAGAGATCGAGATTGACGGACGGAGCATCCCGGTCGAGGTGGTCGACATCAGCGCCGACGGCGCGCGCATCATCGACCCGCTGGGTGCGGCGCTCGGATCCCGCGTCGTGCTGACGATGGATGGAGCCAGGAGCCCCGGGCGAGTGGTCTGGGTCAACGAGGCGGGAACCGGACTTGAGTTCGACACGCCTTTGAAGGCTCTTCCGCCGGGCATCGAAAACGCGTTGGCACAGGCCGCCTGACGGCCTGGATTCCGTCCTTGAGGAGCAGTTTCATCGTGTCGGGCCGGGCGACGGTGGACTGGGCTGGCGGCCCTCGTCGATACGCTGCGTCCGGCAGCTTCCCCGCTCACCCCTTGAGGGTGCTCAGGAGCGCCGCGATGTCGATGGTCGCCAGCTTCGAGAAGGTGTCCGAGACCGCGTAGGGCAGGATGATCCGGTCCGCGTGCCGCATGGCGCCGCACGTATAGACGACATTCGGAACATAACCTTCCCGCTCCGACAGGTCCGGGCGAACCAGCGGTTCGGCCGACCGGGCAAGCACGCGGGACGGGTCCTGCTTGTCGAGGAGGACGGCGCCTATCGAGTATTTGCGCACGGGGCCGACACCGTGCGTCAGCAGCAGCCAGCCCTCGTCCAGTTCGATCGGCGATCCGCAGTTGCCGATCTGGACGAACTCCCAGGGCTGCTTCGGCTTCACGATGGCCTGCCCGCCGCCCCATGCGTAGAGGTCGTCCGAATAGATCAGATAGAGGTTCTCGTTGTCCTGCCGCCCGATCATCGCGTAGCGGCCGTCGATCCTGCGCGGAAACAGGGCCATGCCCTTGTTGCGCGCGGCGGGGCCCGTGAGCGGGCTCATGCGGAAGGTGACAAAGTCGCTGGTTTCGATCAGCTCGGAGCGGATCGCCCGGCCGCTATAGGCCGTGAATGTCGCGTAGTAGGTGCGCTTGCCTTCGTCGGTGAACTCGACGAAGCGGGCGTCCTCGATGCCGTTCGACTGGAACTCGGTGATCGGGAAGATGACCCGTTCGCTGAGGTCCTCGTCGGGGCGAAACGCAATGTCGATCCGCTCGCCTTCCGCGACCGCAACCCGGCCGGTGATCCTGGGGAGGGAGGCGAGCCGCACGGTCGGATCGATGGTGACGCCGCCGTCGGCGGCGATGGTGCCTGACCGGAAGGTCAGGGAGGAGACATGTCCCTCGCCGATGGCGCGCAGGGACAGAATGAAGCGCTTGCCGCCGGGCGGAGCCGTGGACTGGTCCGGATGGGCGACGATGCTCGGATTGAACAGCGCCGCCGCCTCGAACGAGTACTCGTTCATGAAATAGGCCCCGACGAGCTGGCGCTGCAGGGCGGAAAATGTGGCGTGGGACGCGAGGGCGTCCTCCATGCTGTCGGCCCGCGCCTCGAAGGTCGCCAGCAGGTTGCGGTGCCGGCCCTGGAAATTCTCGAGCACGTCGGCGAGCAGCCCTGCGGCTGTCTCCGGATCAAGGGCCAGCACCCGCTCCACGATGTGGTTGGCGCGGCTCTTGTCGGTCGGATTGAGGTCCCGTGGCTCGGTGGCGGGCTTGAACGGCCTGACGACGACGCGGGAAGGATCCGGACGCAGGTGAAGCGCGTGCCGATTCAGGAATGTGGATTGAGACAAGGGGCTCTCGGTTCAGTTGGGGCGGTCGGAAAGGGGCTTGCCGTCAGGCGAGACGCGGGGCGAAGGGCCGGCGCCCCTCGCTCCGCCGGGCGAGCTCACGGACCTCGGACAGGCCGAGGAGATAGGAGACGACGGATTCGCCGCCGCGGTTCTCGTTCGCCCTGTCCGGATGCAGGCCGTCGCGGCAGCTGCCGGTGTCGAGGTCGACCAGGGGAACATTCAGATCATTGGCTCCAAGGAACCAGGCGAAGGCGCGCGCGGCATCGGCACGCCACTCGGGACTGCCGTCCGAGCGGCTTGCCGCCAGACAGGCGGAGATCGTCGCCGCCGCTTCGAGAGGTTGCTGATCGAAGGCCGCCGGAGCCTGCCGCACGTTCCAGAAGCTGTCCGACCCCACCGGCCTGAACCGGCCGCCGGCCGTCGTCTGCCGGGCCATGAGCCAGCGCAGCGACCTGAGACCGGCCCGCACATAGGCCGGCGTCCCGGTCGCCTTGCCAGTGAGGATCAGGGCCTGGGGCAGGCGCGCGTTGTCGTAGGACAGGGCCTCCTCGAACCAGGTCCAGTCGTCGGTCTCGACGGCGGCGAGGATGGCCAGGAGGCGATCCGCCAGAACCCTCCGGATGCGCGACGCATCCTGATCCCCGGGGGCGATGTCACAATAACCATCGAGGCCGAGGAGCGTGAAAGCCCAGGCACGCGGCGAGGTGAAGCGTTCCACGGCCGGCAGGGCGGCTGCGAAGAGCGCCGTCGCCCAGCGCCGGCGCGGAGCGCTCGCATCGCTGCGCGCGGCCTCTCCCAGAGACCAGAGGGTGCGGCCGTGACTGTCCTCGGATCCGCAATCCTCGAGCCAGCGGCGATCGAAGCCCAAGAAGTTGCGAAAGCGCCCGGCGTCCGGGTTCCACGCATGTTGGATAAAGGCGGCGAAGCGCGAGGTCAGCACATCCGGCAGCGGCGTCTCGCCCGGCGCGTTGAGCGCACAGGCGACGAGCAGCGCCCGCGCGTTGTCGTCGACGCAATAGCCGTGGGCGCGGTCGGGCACGGAATGGATGGCGTGCTGGAACAGGCCGGTGTCGTCGCACATGGCGAGGAGATGATCGGTCCGCATGGCGGGAGGAGCGCCGCTGTCGCGGCTCGCGAGGCCGACGGGACCGGAGATGACGCGCAGCGGCACAGCCAGCCTCGCGGCCTCGAAGGTCGCGCGATAGCGACTGGCGGTTCGTGCCCAGGTCATCGACCGGCTGCTCGCATAGGCGCGCCGGCGCATGGACTGACGCCGGTCATCGTCGGTGAGCAGTTCGGCGATCTCGGCTCCGATTGCCCCGGCGTCGCCGAAGGACACGAGGATCCCCTTGCCGTCGGCGAGGAGTTCCCGGGCGTGCCAGTAGGGCGTCGAGACGACCGCCTTGCCGAGCCCGAAGCTGTAGGCGAGCGTGCCCGACGTCATCTGGGCCTCGTCGAGATAGGGCGTGACGTAGACGTCGCTCATCGCGATGAAATCGAGCAGGGTCGGCATGTCCACGAACTGGTCGAGAAAGACCACGTGGTCCTCGATGCCGAGTTCGCGGACACGGCTGACGAGGGAGTCGCGATAGGCCTCGCCGCGGTCACGGACGAGGTGCGGATGGGTCGCGCCGAGCACGACATAGACCGCATCCGGTCGGCGCTTGAGGATGGACGGCATCGCATCGATCATGATCTCGATGCCCTTGTTGGGGGACAGAAGGCCGAAGGTCAGGATGACGGACCGGCCACTGAAGCCGAGCCTGGCCTTGGCGGCATCGGGCTCGACGAAGGCAACATCGGGAATGCCGTGCGGGATCATCTCGATCTTGTCCGCGGGAACCCGGTAGACGGTGCGCAGGAGTTCCACGCCCTTCTCGGCCATGACCACGACCTTCGCCGAGGCCGCGACGATCGCCGAGAGCACATCGCGCTGGGCTGCCGTCGGCTCGGCCAGCACGGTGTGTAGGGTGGTGACGACTGGCATGGTGAGCCGGGACAGGAGCGGCAGGATATCGGCGCCCGCCTCGCCACCGAAGATGCCGAACTCGTGCTGGAGGGAGACGACGTGGACCTGCGATTTGTTGAGCATTTCGGCCGCCCGTTCATAGTCGACCGGGCAATCGTCGCGAACCTCGGCGCGGACCGTCGCGGGGTAGTCATAGGACTGGCCACGGTCGGTCATGGCGATGATCGACGTCTCGATCGCCGGAGCCGAGGTGGCGACCGCCTGCTGGAGATCGGTCGTGAAGGTGGCGATTCCGCAGCGGCGCGGGAGTGAATTGCCGATGAAGGCAAGGCGGAACGGCTCGGTCATCGGCCTGCTTCCGCGACGGCCTCAAGCACGCCCCCGGCCGGGAGCGAAGCCGTCAGAGGACAGCCGTGGTCCGCGGGCGAGGCAGGCCGCTTGCGGCCATCGAGGTTGTAGAGAAGGCTCGATGCAGGGTCGGGGCCCGGATAGGCGACCAGCAGCACCAGCGGATCGGCGCCGACGCCGATCACCGTCTGCTCGGCCTGGGTAAAGAAGGCCTGCCCCCGGCAGCCCTCCAGCTCTCCGAAACGCGCCGTGCCGTCGAGAACGAGAAGCCATGTCTCGCCGTCCGCATCGAACTGCCAGTTGGAATGGGCCGGCAGGTCGATCCGCTCGAGGACAAATTGGGGGCTGGCGACGAGAAGCAGCCGCGCGTCGGTGAGCCGGCTCGGCGCAGGCTGCAAGCTGCTCGGCCCGGTCTCGGCCACCGCGATGGCCTGCCGGGCATGGAGCTCGCGCGGCCGGCCATGGTCGAAGAGCCTGTAGGTCGTATCGCTTCGCTGCTGGATCTCGGCGATGACGAAACCGGCGCCGATGGCGTGGATGGTCCTGGCGGGCACATAGATCGTCTCACCGGAGACGGCATGGCGCCAGTTCAGCAGGTCGGCGATGCTGCCGTCCTCGATCGCCGCGGCGAGGTGCTCGCCGGTGAGGCGGCGTTTGAGCCCGACGGCGACGCGGGCGTCGGGCTCCGATCCGATCACGTACCAGGCTTCGGACTTGCCGTTCGGCTCTCCCGCCGACTGTGCCTGGGCGTCGTCCGGATGAACCTGGACGGACAGGCTCTCCGCCGTGAAGAGCAGCTTCAGCAACAGGGACGGAAGATGCGGGGGCGTCCCCTGGCGTCCGAACCAGATCTCGCCGATCGGCGCGCCGTCGCCGTTGGGCGCGGTCCACGGAGAGGGATCGACCTGGCCCCACGGCTTGTTGACGATGGTGCGGGACGCCAGCTCGATCGTCATGATGGACACTCCGGGTTGATGAGGCGGTCGCGGTGCGGCCACCGGCCGTTCAGCGAAGGCGCCGGTCGGTCGCCAGCGCGGCGTCAAGTTCGCCCGGATCAACGGGAATGACTTCGCTCCCCTGACCGCGGACGGAGAGAGCCGGCAGGTGCAGCACGGTCGCGCTGCGCCGGAACGCGACAAAGGACAGGCCGGGGATCTCCTCTTCGTCCATGACGCAGCGATAGCGCCCCGGCGGGAGGGGGCGTTCGACAGCCGACAGCGAGAAAGGATGATGGAACGTGACCGTCGTTTCGGTGCTGCGACCAGCCATGACTTTCAGTTCCCCATGTCGTCCTTCGGCGGGCGCGCCGTGGCGTCGATCGGCCGAGGGCGTGACGCTGCGCCTCGACGCGCATGTGGGAAGGCCTGTTCCCCCGGGGGCGGCCGCTTTCGGGACCGTGGCGCGGCGTCCCCAAAGGGGATGCTGGCCGGGGAACGGAGGAGCCGGCACGATCAGCGCCACTCCGATCAGGAGGCGGTCATCGCCACATGCTTTTCATTCGCATGACAGCAAAAAAGTGACCCCGCCCATCATGAATGGATATGGGTGCAGACACCGCGATATCAATAGCGGCTGCCGACGAAATAAAACCAACGTATTTAGGCTATTAAACCCCGCGAATACCGAGGTTCCGTCAGAAATTGATCTGAAATTCGGCTCGAATCCTCACGGAGACGGGGCGACATCGATCTGGGTGATATCGTAGGCCCAGACGCGGAACGACTTCAGCACATGCGGACCGAAGGAATTGATGAGCGGCACGTCGGCCGCATCCCGGCCGCGCGCCACCACGATCCGGCCGATGCGGGGCGTGTTGTTGCGAGGGTCGAAGGTCATCCAGCCGCCATCGAGATAGACCTCGATCCAGGCGCTGAAATCCATGGGGTCGACGATCGGCACGCCGATATCGCCGAGATAGCCGTTCACGTAGCGCGCGGGAATGTTCATGCATCGGCAGAAGGCCACGGCGAGATGCGCGTAGTCGCGGCAGACGCCGATCCGCTCCTCATGGGCCTCGGCAGCGGTCCGTGTCGCCCGGGCATCGAGATACCCGAACCGGATATGGTTGTGCACGAAGTCGCAGATGGTCTGGACGCGCCCCCAGCCGGGCGCGACATGGCCGAACAGGTCCCAGGCGACCTGGCTGAGCCGGTCGGTTTCGCAATAGCGGCTCCCGAGCAGGTAGATCAGGCAATCGTCCGGCAGGGCCGCGACGGGCACTTCGGCGGCCCCAAGCAGGACCGGATCGAGGGCGCCGCTGTCCTCGATGGTCCCGTCGGCCCACAGGGACAGGTCGCCTGCCGGGGCCACGAAGCGGCGGCAGAGGTTGCCGTAGAGATCGAGATAGGTACGGCTGGGAACCGGCGGCGTCGCGACCCATTGCTCGGTCTGGCGGATGTCCTGACCGCGTTCGCCATGGGCCGACAGCAGACTGACCATAGGGGTCGGAGCGGTGCACGTGACCGTGATGTCGTAGCCGTATCGGATCAGCATGCCGACGGCTCTCCGCTTGTCGACACAGTCGCAACGGCAGGTCTGGACCGGGTCAGGACACGCTCTCCTTGGCTGGCAGCTTGCCGGACTTCCGGGTCGACGCCGGAGCGGCGGCAGGGGCTGGGGCAGCCTTTGCCTCGGCCTCCTCCTTCGCCAGACGCAGCGCCCGCAGCCGCATCATGTTGCTGATGACGGAATCGCGGCCCTTCCTCTGCGTCTCGAGGAACTGCGCGGTTTCGCGCTTGCGCCTTTCAGGGGTGTCGAAACCTCCGCCGCTCTGGCGGCGGTTGGGGTCGACCGGGGATTTGCGATAAGCCATTGTCGGATGCTTCCGTCTGTCGGGCCGGGTCGCGCCTGCGTCCCGGCCTGTGAATGGGTGGTTGGCGACCCCCGCCCGCGAGGCGTCAGGCCGCCGGGACGTCGGCTTCCACAGTCCGAAGAGACACTTCGAAAACATGGAAGCGGGCCAGTCACTTCTTGCGGGTGGCGGCCGCGTCGAGGATCTTCTTCTGGACCGCGGCGAAGCTGGTCGTGGCCGGAGCCGCGGCGGCGGCCTTGGGCTGCTTCGGTTTCTTGACTTCGCGGTTGCCGCGCTTGTCGCTTCTGGCCATGACAGCCTCCTTTACGATCGATCAGAATGCCGATGCCGGCAGGTGATAGAAACTCTGCCGGCCCCGGGAATGAGCATGGCCCGCCGCGATCTCGATGCGGCTGCGGTTGGCATCGAAGGCCCGCAGCAGCGAGGCCTCGTCGTTGGTGCTCTGCGGGCTGAGACGATGGAGCGCGTCGACATCAATGTAGAAGGTGAACTCGAACTGCGACTCGTGCCCCCAGAAGCGGACCGCGCGCCGCTCCGCATCAAAGCTCCTGCTGGCATTGGGAAAGGCGAGGGCCATCCGGCCTCCTCAGGGTTGGAGTGCGCAGCGGGTCTGTCGTGCCTCTGCGAGCGTCTTGCGCGGCCAGGCGAACCAGCATAACCCGCCGAAGATGACGCCGGGCCAATGTTGCCAATTTTCAATGAGATGCCGGTATCGGACTTGAAGCCCGACAATATTCCGGCAATCTTGAGCCGCACATTCTGTTTCGAATATAGCGCGGTAATTCGAAATAGCCAGAAAATACGCTGGGTTGACGGCCAAATGCGTGGCAGGCACGCG
This sequence comes from uncultured Hyphomicrobiales bacterium, assembly GCA_964516115.1. Classification (GTDB taxonomy): domain Bacteria; phylum Pseudomonadota; class Alphaproteobacteria; order Rhizobiales; family Phreatobacteraceae; genus Phreatobacter. Next base: position 2,348 of record CAZEZD010000005.1, on the reverse strand, counting down.
GGCCCTTGAGGCACCGCGGATCGAATTCCGAATATGGTGGCGCCTCTGAATGGCTCGGCCGTCGACACGGGGCGCATGTGCTTCGGCGGGGCCGCCCACCTCCGCCTCAACGGGACAATTGTCATTGGCGAGACGAGTTCAATGGACTGATCACCTTTCACGGCTGTCCACGCCGATCCTTCACAGGCGCGCCACCCGAGCCCGTTCGTCGCCGGCCTGGGGCGAGAGACGTCTCCCGTCCGATTGTGTACATGGGGCTCCCCGCCCTGTTGCCATCGTTCGTGGCAACACGGCGCAAGCGATACCCCGTAGCCGGCCCGAGGACTGAGGAGGCTCCCCCTTGCTCATGGTTGCCCTGACAGTCCTCGGAGGCATCGGCCTCTTCCTGCTCGGCATGTCGCTGATGACCGAAGGCCTGAAGGTCGCGGCGGGCACGGCCCTCAGGGACATTCTGGCTGCCGGCACGAGAACCCGCCTGCGGGGACTGGCATCCGGCATCGTGCTGACCGGCATCGTCCAGTCGTCCAGCGCCGTCACCGTCGCGGCCATCGGCTTCGTCAATGCCGGCCTGATGACGCTCGCCCAGGCGGCGTGGGTGATCTTCGGAACCAATGTCGGCACCACCATGACCGGGTGGCTGGTGGCCGTCATCGGCATCAAGTTCGACGTCGGCGCGCTGTCGCTGCCGTTCATCGGCCTCGGCATGCTGGTGTCGCTGTTTGGGCGCGCCAGACCGCGCCTTGCCGGAACGGGCCAGGCCCTGGCGGGCTTCGGCGCCTTTTTCCTGGGTGTCGGCGTGCTTCGCGATGCATTCGCCGGGCTGGTGCCGGCCATCGCCGGACTTCAGCTTGGAGAGGCCGGATTCCTTGGAACGGTCGCCTTTCTGGGGATGGGCATGCTGCTGACCATCCTGACCCAATCGTCGAGCGCCGCCCTGGCCGTGGCCCTGACGGCGAGCGCCGGCGGCGGACTGCCGCTGCATCTGGCCGCCGTCTTCATCGTCGGCGCCAATGTCGGCACCACATCGACCGCCCTGATTGTCGCGTCGGGGGCGACGCCGGCGGCGAAGAGGGTGGCGGCGGCCCACATCGCCTTCAACCTTGTCACCGGGGTCGTCGCCCTCCTGCTGCTGTTCCTTCTCGTGCCGCTGGCGACCATCCTCGCGCGCATGCTCGATCCGGCGGCCGGCGACGTGATGACGCTCGCCATCTTCCACACCCTGTTCAACGTTCTCGGCGTGGTCCTCATGTGGCCGCTGACGCCCTCGCTGATGCCCCGCCTCGAGCGGATGTTCGTGAGTATCGAGGAAGAGATCGGCCGCCCCCGTCACCTCGACATGACCCTCGTCGAGACGCCAGTGCTGGCGGTGCGCGCCCTGGTCCTGGAACTCGAACGCATGACGGCCATGAGCTTCGATCTTGCCCGCCAGTCCATCCTCGCCGGGGCCGGCCACCGCCCCGACAGGGCGCGGGAGCATGGCGTGCTGCGCCTTGGCCGCGCCATCCGGAGCTTCATCACCCGGCTGCAGCGCACGCCACTGGGCGGTGACGCCATCGCCACCCTGATCGACGTGATCCGCGCGATCCAGCATCTGGAGGAGATGGCGGTGGAGGCCAGTCGCGTGGCCGAGGACGACGTTCCGGTCCGGCCTCCGGAATGGCACCGCCTGCATCAGGCCGCGGCGGCTGCCCTGACGATGCCCGCCGCGGACGACCCCGACAAGGCTTCGCGTCTCGGCACCCTCGGACAGGAGGTCGAAGAGGCCTATGAGGAGTTGAAGAGCCACCTGCTGACCGCGGCGGCCGCGGGGCGGGACAGCCTTGAGGCCACGGAGGCGGCGCTTCAGCGGGCGCGCCGGGTGCGCCGCATCGCCCAGTCGGCGCTGAAGGCGGACCGTCGCATCGGACGATGGCGCCCGGTCCCGGCGACGCCCTTCGTGCAGGCGGGTGAGCCGTAACTCCGCGGAGCGGCCTCTCAGAAGCTACCGAAGAGCGTCCCGAGGGCGATCACGGCGACCAGCGCGATGGCAGGGATGAGCACCGCAACCACGGCGATGTCCCCGTAGGCCTCACGATGCGTCAGGCCACAGATGGTCAGCAGGGTGACAACCGCACCATTGTGCGGAAGCGCGTCGAGACTGCCGGTGGCAAGACTGGTGACCCGGTGCATGAGGTCCGGCGATACCCCTGCCGCCAGTCCCATCTCCCGGTACGTGTCACCGAGGCTCGCCAGTGCGATGCTCATGCCACCCGATGCCGAGCCGGTCAGGCCGGCCAGCAGGCTGGTGCCGAGCGCCAGCGAGATCAGGGGGTTGCCGCCACCCATGGCCAGCACCCCATCGCGAACCC